>CAYUUM010000001.1:0-16979 GCA_964447915.1 uncultured Candidatus Saccharibacteria bacterium
GGTAGGGGGCTTGTTGTTTCGCAACAAGACCCGGCTCGCTAAAGCTCGCGAAAACTTAATCATTATATAATTAAGTTTTGTTTTTACGAAGTAAAAACCGAACCTTGTTGCTCACTTTGCTCGCAATAAGAACCTTACCTTCGGTAAGAACCTTGTTGATCGCTTTGCTCACAATAAAACATCCATATTGCCATTTATAATTTCTCTTAAATTATTCCAAGTTTTTTCTAAGTAATGATCAGTTAAACGATTTTGAGGAAAATTATATGTTCTTTTTTTTTCTGATCTATCAGACGTTCCAACCTGAACTTTTTTTATTTCTTGTCTCTTAATATTTTCCTGATTCTTTTTGAAGAGAAAGATTTTTGTTTTTAAAACATCTAATGCTTTCTCTTTATTGTCTTTTTGTGTTCTTTCTGCCTGACAAGCAACAACAATACCAGTTGGAATATGAGTTATTCTAACAGCTGTCTCTCTTTTATTAACATTTTGCCCTCCTGGACCAGATGCTCTAAAAACATCTATTCTTAACTCTTCTGATTTTATTTCAATTTTAATATTTTTTATTCTAGGTAAAACAATAACACTAGCTGTAGAAGTATGCACTCTATTATTCTTTTCTGTAAAAGGCACTCGTTGTACTCTATGCACTCCAGCTTCATTTTTAAAAATTTGATATGAATTCTTTTTCAAAATTTCAAAGACAATTTCTTTGTATCCACCAATCTCTGTTTTATTAAAATTTAAAAGGAGTATTTTCCATCTTTTCCTCTCACAATACTTTGAATACATTTGAAATAAATCCTTAACAAACAAATTAGCCTCTTCTCCTCCAACACCAGCTCTAATTTCAATTAATGCTGTTGCTCCTTGAATTTGATCCTGACTCTCTTGACTGTGAAGTAATGAATCAATAGCTAATTGCAAAGCCCTATTCTTAACATTTAATTCTAATTTTAATTTTTCATTTTCTTGTTTAAATAATTTAATAAGCTCATCATCTCTTTCCTTTTCAAGAATTTGTTCATTTTTTTTTATCTTTTTCATTATCTCTCTCTTTTCATTATATTGCTTAATTATCTCTTCTAAAGATTTTTTTTTCTTAAAAATTTCATTCAAATCTTCCCATTTTGAATAATCTATTTGATTAATTTTTTTTTCTATTTCTATATATTCTTTCTTAAAATTATCAATATTAATATTATTAATATCTAACATATAATTTTAAAATTATTCTTTTCGCTTTTTTGCTGCTACTCTTTTTTGAAATCTTTCTACCCTTCCCATTGTATCAATAATTTTCTTTTTTCCAACATAGACAGGATGACATTGAGAACAAATTTCAATATTCATTTTTTCTCTTGAAGATTGAAAATAAAAAACAGCACCACAACTACATTTAATCTCACTATTTAAAAATCCTTTATTTTTTTTTTCAACTTGTTTCTTTTGTTTTTCTTTTTCTTGTTTTTTTGTTTTCATATTAAATCTTCCTGGGTTAAAATTAAAGGCCCTTTGTCTAAAACTGCTATTGTATGTTCAAAATGCGCGCTTAAGAAACCATCTTTTGTTTCCCAACCAAAACCACATTCACTTTGCTTAATACCTTCTTCTCCCATAACAACCATTGGCTCAAGACATAATACCATCCCTTTTTTTATTCTCATCCCTTGCCCTTTGAATCCATAATTCAAAACTTGTGGTTCTTCATGAATGCTTGTTCCAATTCCATGTCCGCATAAATCCCTAACAACTTTTAGATTCATTTTTTTAACATATTTTTCAATAGCAAATCCAATATCTCCTAAATAATTTCCTGGCCTTAATTCATCTATTCCTTTTTCTAATGCTTTTTTTGTTACTTCAATCAATCTCTTATTTTCTAGCTTTATCTCCCCTACTCCTACAGTAATAGCCATGTCAACATAATATCCTTTCCATAAAATCCCTAAATCTAAGGAGATTATATCACCTTGTTGAAGTTTTTCATCATTTGGAACTCCATGAACAATAACATTATTAACAGAAGTACACAATATTGCCGGAAAACCATTATAACCCTTAAAGGCTGGCTGAGCTTTATTTTTATAAATAAGGTCCTCTGCTAATTTATCTAATTCCTTTGTCTTTATGCCAACTGTAATTTTATTTTTTATTTCTTTCATTATCTTAGATAAAATTCTTCCAGCTTCTAACATTATCTCAATCGCTTCATTGTTTTTTATTAACAACATATTTAAAAAGTATCATAATCTCTCATCTGAAGCTGAGATTTGACTTGCTTCATTGTTTCTAATATTACACTAACCACAATTAAAATTCCTGTTCCTCCTAAAAGAAAATGAAATGGAATTAATCCTTCAAAAAACATTCCTGTTGCCATAGGTAAAATTGCAATAACACCCAAGAAAATAGCTCCAAGAACCAAAATCCTATTAAGGACAAAACTTAAATAATTAGATGTTGGTTTACCTGGTCTAATTCCAGGAATGTAGCCTCCTGTTTTTTGTAAATTTTCAGATACTTTTTTAGGATTAAAAGTAACAGTGGTATAAAAATAAGTAAACAAAAAAACTAAAATAAAAATAAAAATAATTATAACCATAGGTCTAGCAAAAAATGCTTCAATCATTGTTCCTATTTCTACCGCCCTTATATTGTCAAATCGTCTTAAAAAAACAGCTATCATTGAAGGTAAAGCAAAAATTGTCATTGCAAAAATTATAGGCATTACACCTGCAGGATTAACAGCCAAAGGCAAATAAGTAGAGGTTCCTCCATGAATCCTAGTCCCTCTCATTCTTTTAGCATATAAAATAGGAATATTCCTGCGCGCTTCATTAATCAAAATAACACTTGCAACGATAATTAAACCTAAAATAAGAAATAAAATATAAATTGGAATATCAGCTGGCACCCAACCTCTAATTAAATCTCGAATCGCAAATCCAAGCATAGAAATAATTCCAGCAAAAATCAAAAGAGAAATACCATTGCCAATTCCTTTTTCAGTAATTAATTCCCCTAACCACATTAAGAAGACAGCTCCAGCTGTAACTGTTAAAACTCCCAGAAATAAAGCAAGATTATTAGCAAAAAGCAAGACTCCTTCTCCTTGTAAAAAAGAAAGCATCCCAAATCCTTGCAACATTGCAATAGGAACAGTTAAGATTCGACCTATTTGATTAAATTTCTGACGACCAACTTCTCCTTCTTCTTCATTCATTTTTTTTAATTTAGAAGAAACTAAAGTTAAAAGTTGTAACCCGATTACTGCAGTAATATAGGGTCCCAAAGCTAACATTACAATTGAAAAACGAAACAAAGCACCACCAGCTAATAAATCAGCTATATGAAGAACTTCAAAATCTTGCATAAATAATCCAAGAGCTTGTTGATTAATCTCTGCTAATGGAATCACAGCCATTATTCTAAATATAATAAAAATTCCAATTACAAAGAGAATTTTCCTACTTATTTCTTTTGTTTTAAAAAGCGAAACTACCTTATTGGTAAGCATAATAAAATATGATTTTCAAAATAAATTCAAAATCCAAAATTACAGATTAAAATAACAAACAATTTTGAATTTTAAATTTTGAATTTATTTATTATTTATTCATTTTTAAATTTTACATTTTAATTTGTAATTTTGCATTTTGACTTTTGACTTTTTTACTATTGTTTTACGCTTTTCGCTTTTTTACATTTTAATCTGTCATTTTACATTTTGATTTTTACATTTTGATTTTTTATTGTCCATTACTTATTTTTTATTATATCACATCTTTCTTGTTTTTGTCAATTTAAGTCTTATTATTAATTAAAACTTTCTTCTTATTTTTAGCTAAAATTTCTAATTTTTCTTTTACTGATTTAGACATAAAGCAATCTTGAATATTCACTTTTATTTTTAAATCACCTTTCCCTAAAATTTTAACTTGAGGAATCTTGCCTTTTATTTTCCTAATAATTCCCTTATTGCAAAGTATTTCGGGATTAATCAAATCATCTTGAATAAATTTACCATCTAAATCAGAAAGATTAACAATAACTAAAGGATACAATATTTTCTTAGATTTAAATTTATGTCCTCGTAATTTAGGATATCTTTTAATCAATTTTTTAGTAATTGGTTCTTTTTTAGAAGTGCCAGCCCTGCTTTTTTGCCCCTTTATTCCACGTCCTGAATAACTTCCCCTCTTTCCACCTCTACCAATTCGTTTTTTCTCTTTTTTTATCTTTGGTTTTCCAATTTGATGTATTTGCATAATTCTCTATTTAATTTAGTTTAATTCCTTATTATACAGAATGTTATTACTGGATAATAATGTCCTAAATTATATTAAAAATATAATTTAAAAAAACCGGTTTGTTAAAACTGACAAAAACTTATTGCTTTATAATACTCCTGTTGTCCTAACTTTTACTTTGCAAAAGCATGCAAAGCCTTAATAACTGCTTTAGCATTATTTAATTTATTCTTAGAACGAGAGATAATCTTACATGATATATCTTTAATTCCTACTAAATCAAAAATTACTCTAGCTACTCCACCTGCAACAATTCCTCTTCCTTTAGATTGAGGTTTTATTAATACCTTTGAAGCTCCTACTTTAGCACAGACATCATATAGGATTGTACCATCGACAATAGAAACTTCCATTACATTTTTCTTAGCACTATAAATCCCTTTTTCTATTGCTTGAACCACATCTTTTCCTTTCCCTGTACCTATGCCAACTTTTCCTTTTCTATCACCGGCAACAACCACTGCTTTGAAGCTAAGTTGTTTACCACCAGCAGTAACTCGAGTAACTCTAGAAATTTCCAATGTTTTAGTTTCTATCTCTTCTTTATTGCGTTTAAAATTTGTTTTATTCTTCATATATAATAATAAATAAATTTAAAGCAAAAAATTTAGCGCTAAAATTCTAATCCTTTATTTCTTGCGCCATCAGCTAAAGCTCGAACCCTACCATGATAACGATAACCACCCCTATCAAAAACAATCTTTGTTAATCCCTTTTTTAAAGCTTTCTCAGCAATTAATTCTCCTACTTGATAAGCTTTTTTTAGAGGTGTAAATTTTTGTGTCTTATTATTTTGCTTTATTTCCATACTACTAGAAGAAACCAATGTATGCCCTAATTCATCATTTATTATTTGAGCATAAATGTATTTGTTAGATCTAAAAACAGATAATCGAGGTCTTTCTTTTGTTCCCTTTATTGACCCTCTTACTCTATGATGACGATGAACTCTTTTTGTCCTTTTATTCTTTTTTTTTTCTATTCTCATAATAATACAATAATAATACAACAGTAAAAAAATTTTATTATTTTGTTACTACCTTTTTACCTTGTTTTTTTCTAACTACTTCATCAACATACCTAATTCCCTTTCCTTTATATGGCTCTGGCTTTCTGATTTCTCTAATTTCAGCAGCAAATTGTCCAACTTTTTGTTTATCTATTCCTGTAATAGTAATAATTTTATTTTTGATAGAACATTCAATATCATTAGGAATATCCTTTTCTACTGGATGAGAAAATCCAACTAATAATACTATTTTTTTATCTTGAATAACAGCTTTATATCCAATACCCCTAATTTCTAATTCTTTTTTATGACCTTTTAATACTCCATCAACATTATTAGCAATAATTGCTCTTGTTAACCCCCACAAAGCCTTAACCTTTGAAGAAATATTAGATTTGTTATTATCTTTTAAAGAAATAAAAATTTGGTTTTCTTTAATTTCTGATAAAATCCCTTCAGGAATCTTAAAAGATAAGCTTCCTTTTGGTCCTTTAGCTATTATTAAGTTATCATTCTTTTCAAGATTAACTTGTTTTGGTATTAAAATTGGTTGTTTTCCAATACGAGACATAATATAAGAATTAAAAATAAAAATGAAAAATTAAAATAACAAAACAATTTTGAATTTTAAATTTTGAATTTTGATTGAAATTTTAATGACTTAATTTTAAAACAATTATTTTTTCTATAGTTTTTTTTATTTAAAATTCATTTATTTTACCTTATTAAATCCCTTTTAGGCAATTTTTATTCTGCAAAAAATTATTTAACAGGGTAAAAATTGATTCGAAATTCGAAATTAAAAATAACTTTATTATTATTATAAATAAAGAGCCATCTCTGATGATAAGAAAAATTAAATTAAAATGCTTTAATTTTAAAATTGTAGTTTTAAGTTTTAAGTTGTGGTTTTGAATTTTGAGTTTTGACTTTTGAATTTATTTCTACTTTGCATTTTGATTTTATATTGTTCATTGTTTATTGTTTGTTGCTTGTTATCTATTCTTTTTTAATTTTGCTCTACCAAATTTCACATAGCACTTCTCCTCCTATATTCTTTTTTTTAGCATCTTTACCAATCATTAAACCTTCAGGAGTAGACAAAATAGTAAATCCATAGCCTCTTTTTATTAGCTTAATATTCTTTGCCTTAATATAGGTCCTAATTCCTGGTTTAGAGATTCTCTTTAATTGCCTAATCTTTGGCAATTTATTTTTATATTTTAAAGTAATAACAATTTTTGCATTCTTATTATGAAACGACAGGGATTCCTTATTATTTGATATACTTTTCTGTTTTTTATTTTCTATTTCTTTGTCTATTTTTTTTTCAGAATTTGAATAACCATTTTTCTTATTAATTCCTTGATTAGGTTGGGCTTTAACTAAAACTTGCTTTTTTATAATAAATCCTTGTTTTTCCAAAATTTCAGCAATTTTATATTTAACATTAGAATAAGGAATATCTACTGTTTTAGCAAAAACAGCCTGAGCGTTTCTTATTCTAGTCAACATATCAGCTATAGGATCAGTCATAAATATAAATATATAATTATAAATATAAAATCAAAATGCAAAAAAAGGTAAAGTATAAAAGCTAAAAAAATTATTATTATTATTAAATTCCCTAATTGCAAATTGCAAACAAATTACAAATTCAAAACGACAATTGACAATTTTATGTTTTGGATTTTGAATTTTGGTTATTGTAATTTATTTGGAATTTGGTGCTTGTAATTTGAAATTTATTTTTTAATTTTATCTTACCATGATGATTTTTTAACACCAGGAATTAATCCCTTATTAGCCATCTCTCTAAAACAAATTCGACAAAGCCCAAAATCTCTAATATACCCTCTAGTTCTTCCACACTTAAAACATCTTCTGACGATACGAGTAGAAAATTTTGGTTTTTTTTGTGCTTTAACAATTAAACATTTTTTAGCCATGAATTATTATAATTAATATAATTATTTTTTAAAAACAAATTAATAAAATCTATTGCTTAATAATAGGAAATCCTAATAATTTATAAAATTTTATTGCTTGCTCTTTATCTTTAACATTTTTTAAAATAATAGTCACTTGAAATCCAAAATGCTTTTTTACATCATCAAAAATAATTTCAGGGAAAATAATATGTTCTTTAATTCCAAGATTTAAAGTTCCTTTATCGCTAATAGATTTTAAAGAAATTCCCTTAAAGTCACGAACTCTAGGCAAAGCAATATTAATTAATCTATTTAAAAAATTAAGTGCCTTTTTTTTTCTTAAAAATAACTTTATTCCAGCTGGCATTCCTTTTCTAATTTTGAAATTAGCAATGGATTTTTTAGCCTTAATAATAAAAGGCTGCTGTCCAGTAATTAAAAATAGATCAGACATAATCTGCTCGCAAATCTTTTTCTGCTCCTTGCCTGTTTTTTGAATAACCAAGTTACCTATTCCACTATTAATAATAACTTTTTCAATCAATGGCAACTCCATTATATTAGTTAAATTAAAACTTTTTTGCATTAAAGTATTAATTTCGCTTTTTGTTTGCTCCTTTATCTTTATCATAATCAATAATGACTAAGCATTTTTTAAAATTTATTTTGACATTTTTTACAAATTCGATATTTATTTTTTTTAATTTTTTGAGAATTTACCCGAGTAGCTTTGTTGCATTTTGGACAAATTAACATTGCTTTAGACACAGGAAAAGGTCCAGGGAATTCAACAATATCTCCTTTTGCTCCTTGTTTTCTTGGCTTAATGTGCCTCTTTTTAATATTAACTTTATCAACCACAATCATCATTTTTTGAGGCAAAGCTCTTAATACTAAACCCTTTTTTCCCTTATCCTTCCCGCTAATAACAACAATATTATCTCCTTTTTTTATTTTCATAATTTTAGAAAAATCATTTCTTTAAAACAAAGACTTTAATTAAATAATGTCTGAAGCCAGAGCCATTATTTTGCTAAAACCCTTTTCTTCTATCTCTCTTGGAATAGGACCAAATATCCTATTGCCCCTTGGTTCTTTTTTTTTATTAATAATAACCGCTGCATTTTCATCAAAACGCACATAAGATCCATCTTTTCTTCTATATTCTTTTTTTTGCCTAACAATAACTGCTCGAACAACATCATGCTTTTTAACCATTTTTCTTGGCTCTGCTTTTTTAACAGCAGCAATTATTATATCTCCAATATAAGCATATCTTTTTCTTGTGCCTCCCAAAACTCTAAAACACTGAATGGTTTTTGCTCCTGTATTATCAATTATTTTTAAAATTGTTTGCTCTTGGATCATAAGAATTAAAAATAAAAATGAAAAATGAAAAAATAAAAATAACAAATTAAAATCTTAAAATTTAATAATAATTACTGAATTATTCAATAACAAATTACGGATTACGGATTAATTACTGAATTAAACAATTAAATAATTAAATAAAAAGTTATTTTGCATTTTTCGTTTTGCGCTTTACATTTTTCTAATTACTTTCCATTTTTTGTTTTTACTCAATGGACTGCATAATTGAATAACAACTCTATCTCCTTTGTTATATTCATTCTTATTACTATGAGCAAAATATTTTTTATGGACTCTATATTTTTTTTTATATTTTAGATCCTGTTTAATTTTTTCTACCTTTACAACAACTGTTTTATCCATTTTATCTGAAACCACTATTCCCTGAAACTGTATTTTTGTTTTTATTTCTTTTTTTTTATTCATCTTATCTACATTTTAATTTTTTTTAATCCTTTCACCTAAAATTGTTAAAACCCTAGCAATGTCTTTTTTTATTTTATTAATTTTTTTAACATCTTTATCTTTTTTAGAAGTAAAACCAAGCCTTGCTTCCTTAAGTTCAAGTTGTTTTTTTTTGAGTAATTTTTTTAAATCATTTATTTCTTGAGAAAAAATTTCCTTTGCTTTCATATTTTTATTTTAATATTTTTAATTTTAAAAACAAACTTAGTTTTCAAAGGTAATTTAGTTGCAGCTTTTCTAAAGGCCTCTTTCGCAGATAACTGATCTATTCCTTGAACTTCAAAAAGTATTTTTCCTTCTCTAACAGGATATACATAGTGATCTACTGCCCCTTTTCCTCCTCCCATAGGCATTTCTAATCCCTTTCTAGTGACAGGTTTGTATGGAAAAATTCTAATCCAGAGTTTACCTTTTTTCTTTAAAAATCGGGCAATACTTTTACGAGCAGCTTCAATTTGACGAGAATTAACCCAATGTGATTCTTCTGCCCTTAATCCAAAATCACCAAAATTTAAACTAGTCCCTCTTGTTTCTTTTCCTTTAGTTCTTCCCTTATGAGATTTTCTATATTTTGTTTTTTTGGGGGTTAACATAATCGAATTTATCTAAAAATAAAATAATTACTTATAAGCAGAGCTTGTTGCCTCGCAATAGAGCCAAACCTTTACTCCTATTACTCCATAACTACAATAAGCTTGGGCTTGAGCATAATCTATATTAGCTCTTAATGTTTGTCTTGGCAAATTACCTTTTTGAAGCCATTCAGTTCGTGCTATTTCTACTCCATTCAATTTACCAGAAACAGCAATTCTTACCCCTTTAATGCTTTTATCAACAATTATTTTTTCTATAGTTTTTTTTAAAACAATTCTAAAAGGAGTTCTTTTCTCTATTTGTAGGGCTACTGATTGAGCAACCAAAGAAGCAGATCTAAAAAAGTTTTTTACTTCTTTAACTTGGAATTTTAATATTTTTTTTTCTTTATTTTTTTTAGCTATTACTTTTTCCACTTTTTTTCTTAAAGCCTCAATTTCCTCTCCTTTTCTACCAATCACTAATCCTGATTTAGAGGTATAAATAATAACATTAACTATATTAGTTATTCTTTCAATCTCTATATTTGCTATTATGGCCTGTTTTTTAAATTGATTCATAATAATCTTTCGAATAATAAAATCTTGCTCCAAATATTTTGGCATATTTTTAAAGTCAAACCATATCGATTGCCAATTTTTATTTATACCCAATCTAAGAATTGTAGGGTGAGCTTTATGAGTCATAAAAAAATACCTATATAAATTTTTTATATATTTTATATAATCATCAACTTATTTTTTTTCTTTTAAAGTAATCGCAACATGCGATGTTTTTTTTAAAATTTGATAAGCAGCTCCTTTAGCGCGAGGCCTTCGTCTTTTCATCTTTGGTCCTTCGTTAACAATAATCTTATCAATATATAATTTTTCTGGCTTTATATTAAAATTATTTTCAGCGTTAGCAATAGCTGAACGCAACAGCTTTGAAATAGGAATAGTTGCTTTTTTAACAACAAAGTCAAGCTGAGCTAAGGCTTCATTAACTTGTTTCCCCTTGATTAATTGAGCCACCAAACGAACTTTTCTAGGCGATATTCTTAAAAGTTTTAGTTTTGCAAACATAATACAAATAAAAAAGAAAATTTCTAATTATTAATTTCTGATTTCTGATTTCTAACAAAATACTCAATTATTAAATATCTAATAAAAAAATTGACAATTACAAATAAACTATTTTCTTCTTCTAATTATTAATTTTTTGGTCCATTTTTTTTTGTTTCTTGTTTTTATCCCTTTAGTTGGTTTACCCCATGGTGTTTTAGCATAAGACATACCAATCCCAGCCCTTCCTTCTCCTCCTCCATGAGGATGATCAACTGGATTCATTGCACTTCCCCTAACATGGGGCCTTCTCCCTCGCCATCTTTTTCTGCCAGCTTTACCTAAATTTTCAAATCTATGTTCTGGGTTAGAGACTGACCCAATAGAAGCATAGCATTTATTTGATATCTTTCTTATTTCTGAAGAAGGCATTTCAATAATCGTATATTTGTCAGTTTGAGATAAAACTTTAGCAGAGCACCCAGCAGAACGGACTATTTTCCCTCCTTTTCCAAACTCTAATTCAATATTATAAATACCAGTTCCAGAAAGCATATTTTTTAATTGCATCCTATTGCCAATTGTATAATCTGTTGTCTCTGCTGTTATTATTTTATCTCCTTTTTTTATCTTATGAGGAGCAATTAAATATCTTTTCTCTCCATCCTTATATAAAACCAACATAATAAAACAACTACGGTTAGGGTCATATTCAAGAGCTATTACTTCTCCTAAAATATCTTTTTTTTCTTGTCCAAAATCTATCATTCTATACATTCTTCTTGACCCCCCACCTCGATGTCGAACAGTAATTCGGCCTAAATTATTTCTTCCTCCTGTTTTTTTCAAAGATATTATTAATTTTTTTTCTGGTTTTTTTTTAGTTAAAACAGAAAAATCTGTTCCTTTCATTCCCCTCCTTGATGGGGTAACTGGTTTAAATATTTTCATACTATGATATACATATGATTATAATAACAAACAAAAAATTAAAACTCTATCTTTTCTCCTTGCTTAAGTCTAATAACAGCTTTTTTATATCCTTTTTTCCAACCAAACTTTGTTTGCATTTTTGGTATTTTTTTCTTTTTAGACGGTATTTTAATAATTTTAATACTTTCAACATTAACTCGATAAAAATTCTGAATAGCCTTTTTAATACTATTTTTAGTAGCCCATGGAAAAACTTCAAAAGTATATTGATTGTTTTTAGCAATTAAATCAGTAGATTTTTCAGTAATATGAATGTTTTTTAATATTTCATTTTCAGAAAATAATTTATTCTTTAAGTCTTTATTTTGAACTAATAAGTCTTGCTTCTTGTCTTTAATTTTCATAATTTTATTATTACAATCAAATTCTTATTTTATATCGTTATTTAATGAGTTTTACTTATTGAAAAATGATTTTCTATTATTTTTACTCCTTTTAAGGAAAGAATAAAATATTTTGAAGATAGCAAATCCAAAGCATTAAGATTGGTAATTGGTATTGTTTTAATTCTTGGGATATTTCTAACACTTAAAATTAAATTCTTTTCTTCTTTGCAAAGACCAAATAAAATTGATTTATTTTTTTTATTATTTTTTTTCCATTCTAATGGTAGGTTGTCTAATAATTCTATAGCTATATTTGTCTTTATCTCTTTTATCGTTAAATCATCAATTAAATATAATTCTGCATCCTTTATTTTAGAAGATAAAGCCATAAACAATGAAATAGTTTTTTTCTTTTTATTAATTTTTTTTTTAAAATTTTTTTCAGTAGTTGGGCCAAAGGTAATTCCTCCCCCACGCCAAATAGGAGACCTAATTGATCCATGTCGTGCCCTGCCCAATCCTTTTTGTCTCCATGGTTTTCTTCCTCCACCTTTGACATCTCCTCTGTTTTTAACACTCGCACTTATTTGACGACGATTAGATTGTTGAGACACTATAACCTCATGAAGTAATTCTGTCTTTATTTCACGACCAAATATCTCTTTAGAAACTTTTGCTGTTTTTATTTTTTCTCCTTTTAAATTATAAACTGGGATATCTATGGTGTCCATATTAAATAATAATTTTCAATTTTCCTTGTCAACGAAGACGACAAGGAAAATTGAAAATTGAAATGCTTTGCATTTTGATTTTATATTGTCCATTGTTTATTGTTTATTGTTTGTTGTTTGTTATCTATTCTTTTTTGATTTTTTTATCATTTCATTGCTAAATTAATTGGATGACACCCTTTTATTTTATTTAAGATGATTCAATTTTTAACAACCTGTTAATTTGACCAGGGACAGCCCCTCTAACTGCCATTAAATTATTTTCAAAATCAATTTTAACAATCTCTAAGTTTTTGATAGTTTTTGTCTTAGCCCCCATTCTACCAGGCATTTTTTTACCTCTCATTACCCTATCCATTCCCATTATTCCTATAGATCCTCCTTGTCTTTCTTCATGTTTTGTTCCATGAGTAGCAGGTCTACCTTTAAATCCCCAACGCTTAACAACCCCTTGAAATCCTTTACCTTTAGTGACTCCTTGGACATTAACTCTTTCTCCTTCTTGAAAAAGTTTAGTAACAATCTCATCGCCAATTTTTATTTTAGATAAAAAATCTTGATTTACTCTAATCTCTTTTAAATATCTAAAATTTAAATTTTGATTTTTTAAAACTTTTTCAACTTTTTTTAAATGTCCTTTTTCTGGCTTATTAATTTTTTTTTTAAAACCATATCCAATTTGAACAGCATTATAACCATCCTGTTTTTCATTTTTAATTTGAACAACAATACAAGGACCAGTTTCAATAATAGTTACTGGAATGACATTTTTTTGTTTGTCAAAGATCTGAGACATTCCTATTTTTTTCCCAATAATGAATTTCATAATTTATAATCTTTTGCGAAAAAGTTTTTTTAAAAAAATAATTGTCTTTTCACAACAAACAAAATTCACAAATAAAAAAACTGAGCAACTGGCTCAGATTTTTAATAAAAAGCTGCTTTTTTAATAATAATTTATTAATTTAATGTTATTAAATTTTGCATAAATTTTACAAATTATATTGAAAATATAATTTGGAAAGAGCTTGCTTCTTACTGGCGTGCAGGCGCACTTCGTGCTGGCACTTCGTTTAAACGATGCTCGCGCATCGTCGGGCGTCTTTAGCTAGGCGCTCAGTTAACACTGAGCTTAAACAATACCTTATTTATAATAAGGCATTGTCGCGCTAAAGACTTAAGCAATGCTGACGCATTGTAATACATATCGTAATCGCATCGTAATTGAAAAAAACTTGTTAATTATAAAAATTTTATTTTTACATCTATACTTGATGGTAAGCTAAAATTAGTCAAAGATTCTATTACTTTAGAATTAGGATTTAAAACATCAATTAATCTATTATGAATTCTTATTTCAAACTGATCTCTTGATTTTTTATGAACAAAAGTAGAACGATTTACAGTATATTTTTTAATTTTAGTTGGCAAGGGTATGGGACCAATAACTTCTGAAGTATGACGTAAAATAGTTTCTGCAATCTGTTTAGAAATATTATCAATAATTTTATGATCATAAGATTTAAGTTTAATTCTAATCATACTATGATCTTTTTTAAAAGAAGCAATCGGTTTTTCAATATCTTTTTTTATTGTTTTGGAAGAAACTTTAGTAGAAATATTATTTTTTAAACTTCTTTCTTCCTTGCCTACTTGCATAATTTATTTAGTTATCTTTGTGACCACGCCTGCTCCAACTGTCTTTCCTCCTTCTCTAATAGCAAATTTCATTTTTGTTTCTATGGCTATAGGTACTAATAATTTAATCTTAAAAGTTACCGTATCTCCTGGCATAACCATCTCAACTCCTTTTTCTAAATTAACTTCTCCTGTAACATCAGTAGTTCGAATAAAAAACTGTGGTTTATATCCAGAAAAAAACGGAGTATGACGTCCTCCTTCTTCTTTAGATAAAATATAAACTTCTGCTTCAAATTCAGTATGAGGAGTAATAGATCCAATTTTAGCAAGAACTTGTCCTCGTTCAATATCTTCTTTTTTTATACCTCTTAATAAAACACCAACATTGTCTCCAGCAATTCCCCTATCTAATGTCTTGTTAAACATTTCAATTGAAACAATTGTTGCTTTTTTAGTTGCTTTCAATCCTACTATTTCAATTTCGTCATTAGAATTAACTGATCCTCTTTCTATTCTTCCAGTTGGAACAGTTCCTCTGCCTGGAATAGAGAAAATATCTTCAATAGCCATTAGAAATGGTTTGTCAATGTCACGAACAGGTTCTGGAATATAAGAATCTAATTTATCTAAAAGCTCTATAATTGGCTTCACTTCTTCTTTATCAACAGAATCAGCCTGTAATGCCTTTGTGGCTGAACCTTTAATAACAGGAATTTTGTCACCTGGATATTGATATTTTGTCAACAGTTCTCTGACTTCTGATTCAACTAATTCAATCATTTCTTCATCATCAACCATATCAGTTTTATTAATAAAAACTACTATATTTGGTACTCCAACTTGACGAGCTAACAAAATATGTTCTCTGGTTTGAGGCATCACGCCATCAACAGCTGATACCAATAAAATCGCAGCGTCCATCTGGGCAGTACCAACAATCATATTTTTAATATAATCAACATGCCCAGGACAATCAATATGAGCATAGTGTCTCTTGTCAGTTTCATACTCTACGTGACAAACTGAAATAGTAATTCCACGAGCTTTTTCTTCAGGAGCACCATCAATTTCTTCTATTGTTTTTTCAGATGCTCTTTGTCCTTTCATTCCCGCAACTTTCAAAATAGCAGCTGTTAAGGATGTTTTACCATGATCAACATGACCAATAGTACCAATGTTTAAATGAGGTTTAGTTCGTTCAAATTTTTTTGCCATAATAATATAATATTAATAAGAACCTTGCCTTTGGCAAGAACCTTGTTGTTTGCTGGGAGTTCAACTTCGCTGAACTTAAACAATGCGGGCGTCTTTAGCTAGGCGCTCAGTTAACACTGAGCTTAAACAATGCCTTATTTATAATAAGACATTATCGCGCTAAAGACTTAAACGATACTATGCATCGTAATCGCATCGTAATCGCAAACAATAAAATATTTATATAACTAAATAACACAAAAAACAAAGCTTTGTTTGTTTAAAAAAAAACAAATAATTTCTATCCTTTAAATAAAAATAGAAAATTTTTATTTTAATAAACATTTATTTTTAATTTTAAATTAATTTTTATCCAAACAAAACTTATTATTTTGCAATATACTATTTATGATTTTTATTATACTTATTTTTTTAAAAAAGTCAAATCTTTTTAAAAAACTAAAATTAGTATTTTTAAAAATCTCCTTTTCTTTTTCTTAATTCAAAAACTAATCTATCATGAAATTCATCTAATAAATAAGAACTATCTTTTTTTAAGATAGCTTCAATCGCTTTTTCAATTCCTGTTTCAAAAGCAATTTTTAAATAAAGATTAATCTCTTGATTAATATCCGCATTAAAATCATTTTCCATATTTTTTATTTTTTAAAAATTATAATATTTTATTTAAGAAAACCTTTTTTACTTTAATCTTTTTTTAGTTTTGGAAACTTAACTTTAACGTTCTCTGCTGCTGCATCTAATAAATGAATCATTCTATTTATAAGAGCAGCAAATATATAAATACTACACCAAGCAATATTTCTTATTTCTTTTCCTCTATATCCAAACACAGACTCTAACTTTTTTACAAACTTTTTCTTGTGAAGCTCTCGAAGTATTATCTTCTCTCTTTCATTTGGATCTGTTACTCTTTTTAATCTTTCCCTTACATTATTAAATATCTCTCCACCTTCTTTAGTATTAAAAATCATATCTCTTAGAGATATTTCCTCTTTCTGTTCTTGATCTTCTTGTTCTCTTTCTGTTGATGGTGTTCCCCTCTCTGTTCTTGTTACTGACCTTTGAGTTTCTCCTTCTAACACCCTCCTTTCACTTTGTATTTCCTCTTCTGATAGGCCAAAAGCTCGACACAATTGTATATACATAGCTCTATCCTTAAAACGCTTTAATTCCTTTTTTCTCTCTTTTTCGTTTGAAATACCAGATATCTTCTCAAATACTTTCTTAGGCTCTTCTTGTAAAAGCTTTTTAAATTCTTCATTCCCTACAATATTCTCTGCCACGGTTTGTCGAAATTCTTGAAGTCTACTAATCTCTTTTTCAATCTCATTAGCTTGTTCTACA
>CAYUUM010000001.1:17079-27707 GCA_964447915.1 uncultured Candidatus Saccharibacteria bacterium
TCGAAATTCTTGAAGTCTACTAATCTCTTTTTCAATCTCATTAGCTTGTTCTACATTTTCTTCTCTAACCCTATCATAATCTTTAATAAGAGCATTTGTTCTTTCATTAATAATAGCTAAATAGAGTTTTTTCTCGCTCCTCTCTAATTCATTAAATCCTCTCTCTCCTTGCATTTTTAATCCCATTTCACCTAAAAAATAGAGACGGTCATCTTCTATTATTTTAGTCATTAATTCTTCATTTTCTGAAATTTGTCTTATTATTATCCCTTCTATATCACCTTCTTTTATATCATCTATTCGCTTTAAAAAAATCCTGTCAAAAACCTTGTTAGGTAGATTTTGATAAGCTCTAATAATTTCATTTTCTCCAAATTTTCTCGCCATCTCTGTGAGTTCTTTTATTTCCACTCGCTCGATTTTTTCTGACTCTGCTTTTTCTTCTATTTTTTGCTCATCTAATTCCCAATATCTTTTAACTATCTTTTCCTCTAAATCATCTCTGATTTTCTTCCCTTGTTCTTGTAAATCATTTTTTTTATCCTGAACCCTTTGCCCCTTTTCTAATAACAATCTTGATAAATCTTTTGCAGTATCTTCTGATGAATATTCTATAGACAAATTTACAAGTCTTTCAATCTCTTTATATTCATCTTCTTTTAATAAACGTATATCTTTCATTATTTCAGCAGTACCCATAAGAGATTCTCTTTCTTTTTTCAAATTTTCTTTTAATTTTGCTTCTCCTTTCCCTTGCTCTATTTCTTCTTTCATTCCTATTGTGATATTTATTATTCTTCCTTGGCTTTGTAATTTTTCAAACAATTTTTGATCTTTTAAATTTTTTTTTCTTTGTTCTAAGTTGTCAATATAAATATTTTCTCCTGTTTCTCCTGCATCAATTTCTGCCTGTTCAACATAAAGTCTAGAAGTACCTTTATCTGCTATTCTTACAGCCATACTGAAACAAATTCCCTTATTTTTTTTTATTTTGGATTGCCTATCTTTTATTAATTTCTCCAATAGCTCTTGATTGCCTATCTTTTGTTCTATATTTTTTTTAGATTCTTCAATCTGACTTTCCAGTTTTTCATTTTGAAAAATAAGAGACTCCACAATTTGTTTCCCTTCTTGAAAATTAAACTCTATACTATCACCTTCTCCTTTTTCAGTATCAATTTTAGAAAGAAGTCCTTCCACCTTCTCTTTTTCATCTATTCTTTTTATCCATTCTTCATCTGTTTCTTCAACTCCTACTTCTTCTGGTCCTATTCTTATTGACTCTAATCTTTCTTCTAATGCTTCTTTAGCAATTTCGATTTCATTAAAACCATAATGTAATTCTACACTCTTTTCACCTACATTTTCTACATTGACTTCAGTTCTTTCAGGAGTATTTTTATTATTCATATTATTTATATTTATTTAAAAAATATAATATAATATTAATGTTATTATAATAATTAAATTAAAAAATATCATCAAAGATCTTTTGATCTATTTGTTGCTGATCTTTTAGTATCTTTTCTCTTAAATTTTTAATCTTTGCCTTAATCATTATTATTTTTGATAGAGATAAACTTTGAATCTTTTCGCTATTAAGGAATCGGTATTCTTCTGGTTTTAAAAAATTTTTTATTATTTGTTTAAAATTGTCAATAGCTCTTTTCTTCTCATCAATCTCTTCTTGTTTTTTTCGAATAGATTTTGTTAAATTTATATCTCCTTCTAAAGCTCTCCTTTGATATTCAAGTCCTTTTATATCTTTCAAATCTTTATCTAGTGCTTTTATTTGGTTATCTAAACGCTCAAAATATTGTTTTTCTTTCTCAGCTTCTTGAATGTCATTAATAACTTTTCCTATAAGCTGCCATTTATTTTTTTCTGATTCTGGACAATCTCTTATTAGTTCTTGTATTTTCTCTTTTCTCAAAATAGTGATTGATTTTTGGGTTTTATGTTCTATCATCCTAATTTGCAATTCAGATATTTGACTAATATATTTTTCAGCTTTCTCAATTGCTTCTTCTACTTGGTCTTCCTTAAGTCCCTCTTCCAATAATCTTTCAGAAATTTCTTGTTTATTTTTTTTTATCTGCTCTAATTTCCCCAAAGCTCGATTAAAAACAATAGCTATATTCAAGCAATCTTTATCATCTAAATTTTTCTCTTTGCTAATTATAATTTCTCGCTTCTTTATTTGCTCTCTTTGCTCGTCAGGTATAATTTGTTTTATTTTCTCTAATACTTGGTCTATTCCTTTTTCTTCAATAGTTATAGTAGTTTCTTGTGAAGAAAAAAATTCTTGCTGAATCTTTATTAAAATATTCTCTAAATCTAATATCTCTGAACTATTAAGCAATAAATCCTCTGCTGATGGAAAACATTCAAGTTTAGTTTGATCATTTGGATTTTCTATTTTTTCTCTATTAGATTCTCCAAAAGTATCCATAAATTTTTAACTTTGTTTAGATAGTAATCTATTTTTGATGACGAAGAGAAATCTCTTGTTCAATTAATTCACGAGGCCTGCCGTATTTAGCAAAAGAATATTTTCGCATTTGCTCCTTTTTCTCTACATCTACAGAATCCTTAGAATGATAAAAATACTTCATATTAAAAGCTCGTGATACCTCTCCGTTTATACTAAGTTTAACATAAAAATTAAAATTATCAATGTTAATCAAATCTGATTTATTAAAAACCGGAGTAAACTGTTTCTCTAAAAATTCTGCATCTTCTGGTCCTACTCTAAAAGCGCCAATACTACCAACATTCCCAAAAACTGCTTTTTGAATTTCTTCAGACAATTGTCCAATAAATTGATGAGCCATAGTTAGTGATAAACAATATTTACGCGCTTCAGATAAAATAACAGAAATAGTATCAGTTATAAAGTTTTGAAACTCATCTAAATAAAGATAAAAATCTTTTCTTTGCTCAAAAGGCACACTAGCCCTTTCAAAAGCAGTTAAAGTCAATTTACCAACTAAAATCAATCCTAAAAGAGAGCTATTTATACTTCCTAACTTTCCTTTAGATAAATTACAAAGCAATATCTTACCTTGATTCATAATTTCAGAAAAATTCAAAGTAGTTTTTTCTTGTCCAATAATTGGCCTCATATAATCATTAGCAATAAAAACATTAAACTTGCTAGTAATATAAGGAACAACCTCTTTTAAAGAAGCATGACCTTTAGGGCTAATGGCCTCTTTTTCCCAAAAATCCTTGACTACTATATTTTTACATTTATCTAAAAGATATCTTCTAAAACTTTCATTAGATAACACTTTTGGCACTTCCATTAAAGTATAAATCTCATTGGGGTCATCCATTAAAAGCAAAAGTGCATTTCTAGTATACATTTCAAACATTGGACCACCTGTCTGTTTTAGGTCATAAAGCTTATCAAAGATATTAATTAATTCATTAATAATAAAAGTTTTTTGCTCAGGAAAGTTAACATTATATTCTAACATATTTAACCCAAGCACTCTTTCTAAATTACTAGGTTCAAATAAAACTAAATCAGCTATTCTTTTTGAAGGAATTTGAAATAAGAGATCCTCAATTAAATCACCATGTGGGTCTAAAATACAAACTCCTCTTCCATCTTTAATATCTTGAATAATTAAATTCTCTAAAAAAGTAGATTTTCCAGTTCCAGTTTGACCAATAACATATAAATGCCTCATTCTATCATTTCTTTTAATTCTTACTTTAATCTCTTCATCTCGATAAAGACTATATCCTAATAAAAATCCTTCTAAAGGCAAATTAGCTGGCGGAGAAGCTGTTTTAGCTTCTAAAAATTTTATTTTAGGAACTTTAAGAAACGGTTCTGGGAAATGAAAAATACTAGCAAGTTCTTCAGTATCTAAAATTATTGTTTGTCTTTTTTTAAACAAACGAAAACTAAAATCAAAAATTATATTTTTCAAATTTCTTTTTTTAATTTGAATCAATCTAAAACTATTTAAGTTAGGAGCAGAAAATTGTTCAAAAGAGTTAGCAATATTAAAAAATATTTCTCTGCTTCTATATTCATCTAATGAAGAGACCGCTATTCGTAAATTAACAGCAAAATTCTTTTTATTACTTTTTTCTATAACTCCCTCTAATACCTCTTGATCTACTACCCTTTTTTCTGAAAATGATTGATTTGAATCCTTGCCTTTAGTAGAAAAAAAAGACATTGTTTGTCCTAATAAAGAAACTTGCTTCAGGCTTTGGTTAAATGTCTTTCCTTCTTGTAAATTAGCAATCAACTTTTTACCACTAGCCTGTAAATTTAAAGATTTATTATTAATAACTAATTGAATAACAGCTTCCTCAGATTCAGCTAATTTTGTTAAAACTCCAGTAATAACTGCTAAAGGATTTTTTTCTAATTTCTTATAAGTTCTAATTGGTAAATGAAAATTTTTTTTTAATTTTAAATATCCGGCTGATACATATTCATCTAAAGCAAAAATATTATAATCTCTTTCCATAAGTACAATTTCTGATTCTGGAAAGAGACTATAAATCTGCTTTTCTAAAAATCCAGCCATTTTCTTATCAATAGCAACAAAGAAAAAAATTTCTTCTTTTATTTTAGCAATTTCAAATATTGTCCAGGGACTAACTTGAAAAATCCCTGGTTTTTCCATAGAAAGAATATTAGCTAAATTAGAAAAAAACTGTTTCATTAAATTAATCCATTTTTCTTCTTCTTGTTTTTGATCTTTATCTGGATCTATTTCTCTTCTAATAATTTTAATTTTATATAAAGCAAAATTTAAAGATTTATTAAGGACTTTCTTATTCTGTTCTTTATAAACAAAAAATCCTAACACACCTAATATACTTAAAACAACAATTATTAAAATTAAATATAAAATAGACATAAGATAAAAAAATAATAAAAAATAATTTTTAATCTCTTTTTTATTTTTATCTTTATTTTTAATAAAACACAAAATAGCCAAAAAAAACAAAAAAATATCAAGTCTGCTTATATTCTTAGCTTCTCTAGAATAAATATAATAAAAATAAAAATAAACTTATTTCTATTTTTTATTTAATATTAAATAATTTTTTAGTTTTTGCTTTTTATCTTTACTTTTATTTTCTTCATTTTGGCTTGTTTTTTTTCTTTTTTAGGAATAACTACTTTTAAGATCCCTTCTTCGTAGACAGCATCAGCTTTCTCCCCAATAACTTCTACTGGTAAAGAAACAGTTCTTTTATAATAGCCATAGCTTAATTCTTTTCGGTAATATCCCTTTCCTTTTTCCTGCTTTTTATCTTCTGTTTTTGCTTCAATTTTTAATAGATCATCTTTGATATCCAGTTCAATATCTTTAGGGTCAATTCCAGGTAATCCAGCTTTAACCACTACATTCCCTTTATCTTCATAAATATCTATCCGAGGAATTCTTATCGCTGACAATTTCCAATCTGACCTTGGATCTTCCCAAATTCCTGGTAAATCCTCCTCAAAAAACTTATTTAAATCCCAAAATGAATGATAAGGAATTAATGACATATCTCTAATAATTATATTATATTTTATAATTATCAATCTCTTTAGTTATTGAATTTACTTAACTAAAGATATTCGACCTTTTTAAATTCTATTTAATTTTAGCAATTTTTTAAAAAAAAGTCAAATCAGACATTCAACTATAACTAAGTTTAACAATGCCTTATGTGATATTGTAACGCTGAACTTAAACAATACTGGCGTATTGTAATCGCATTGTAATACGCATCGTAAAAAAAAATCAAAAATCTCGAGATTAAAGCTAATGAAAAATAGATATTTGCAAAATAATAAAGATATAAGGTATAATAAAATATAAATAATAAATAATAAATTAATACTTAATTTTCAAATCCAAAATCCAAAATTTCAAATAACAAATAAATTACAATGTTCAAAAAGGCCCTATCCCCCTATGCCCCTCCGGGGAGTCGCTTTTAGCGACAGTAAAATCCAAAACATTAACCTGAAACTTGAAACCTGAAACTTGAAACATCAAAAAATTATTATTTTACGTTTCAAGTTTCAAATTTCTTATTTTACGTTTTATTGTTATTTTTTTTAAATCCAAAATTTTACTTATTATAAAGTAGTTAGATAATAGATATTTTTATTTTATATGGAATTTACCCACCTACACGTTCATAGCCATTATAGTCTTTTAGATGGCTTTCCAACCATTGATGAATTATTATCTCATGTTAAAAAGCTAGGGATGAAATCAATCGCTCTTACAGATCATGGAGTAATGTATGGATTAGTAGAATTTTATGAAAAAGCCATTCGACAAAACATTAAACCCATTTTAGGTTGTGAAGTCTATGTCGCTTTAGACAGAAGACAGAGTAAAGTAGCTAATATTGATGATGCTAGATATCATTTAGTTCTATTAGTTAAAAATCAACAAGGATACAACAATTTAGTGCAATTAGTATCTAAAGCTTATTTAGAAGGGTTCTATTATCGGCCCCGTGTCGATGAAGAATTATTAGCTCAACATAGTAGTGGATTAATTGCTTTATCAGCTTGTTTAGCTGGTAAAATTCCTCAATTAATTCTTAATAATAAAATTACTCAAGCTAAAAATACAGCTTTAAAATACCAAAAAATTTTTGGAAAAGAAAATTTTTACTTAGAATTACAGCATCATCCTAATATCCCAGAACAAGAAATTATTAACAAAAGATTGATTCAAATTTCACAAGAACTTGATATTTCTTTAGTAGCTACTAATGATAGTCATTATTTAAAAAAACAAGATAACGAAGTCCAAGATGTTTTATTAGCAATCAACACTGGCTCAAAAATAGATGATGAAGAAAGATTAACTATTAAAATAGATGATTTTTCTTTAAAAAGTACTGAAGAAATGATTAAATCTTTTGCTGAAATTCCTATTGCTATCACAAATACTCAAAAGATTGTTAAACAATGCAATTTTAAACTACCTATTAATGTAGATCCAATTTTACCCAAATATGATGTTCCTAATAATAAAACAGCTGATGAATATTTAAGAGAACTATGCTATCAAAATTTAGAAAAAAAATATTACGAGCAAGATATTAATAAGCAAACTATATTAGAAAGAATTGAGTATGAATTAAAAGTAATAAAAAACAATAATTTTGCTGAATATTTTTTGATTACTGCTGATTTTGTAACATGGGCTAAACAAAATAAAATTATTGTTGGTCCAAGTAGAGGATCAGTTGCTGGATCTATAGTAGCCTATTTAATGGGAATTACTTATATTAATCCTTTAAAATATAATCTTTTATTTGAAAGGTTTCTAAATCCTGAGAGAATTTCCCCACCTGATTTTGATATTGATTTCGCTGATAACAGAAGAAATGAAGTTATTGATTATCTTGGAAGCAAATATGGAAAAGATAACATAGCTCAAATTATCACTTTTGGAACTATGAAGGCTCGTGTCTCTATTCGCGATGTTGGTAGAGTACTGGGATTATCTTATTCATACTGCGATACCATAGCTAAAATGATTCCTACTAATTATTCATTAGATGAAACCCTAAAAAAAGTAAAAGAAGTAAAAGCTCTCTATGAGCAAGATCTAGAAGCAAGAAACTTAATTAATTTAGCTAAAAAAATTGAGGGAAGAATTAGACATGCTTCAATTCATGCATGCGGTATAGTTGTCAGTAAAGACCCCTTAAATACAATAGTTCCTTTGCAATTTATGTCGTCAACTGCATCTCTAAATGGCCAAACAATAATCACTCAATATGAAATGAAAAGTATTGAAAAAATAGGACTATTGAAATTTGACTTGTTGGGATTAAAAAATTTAACTATTATTGATGAAACTTTAAAAAAAATAAAACAATTACATAATATAGATATTAATATTGAAAAATTGCCTGAAAACGATAAAAAAACATTTAATCTTTTTCAACAAGCTAATACAAAGAGTGTGTTTCAATTTGAAAGTGACGGAATGAGGCAATGGTTAAAAAAAATAAAACCTTCTAAATTAGAAGATATCATAGCTTTAATTGCTCTTTATCGTCCAGGACCAATGGAGCATCTACCTACTTATATTAAAAATAGAAATAATCCATCAAAAATAATTTATATTCATTCTAAATTAAAACCAATTTTAAAAAAAACTTATGGGGTATGCATTTATCAAGAGCAAGTTATGCAAATTGCTCAAGAAATTGCTGGCTTTACTCTTGCCGAAGCAGATATCCTAAGAAAAGCAGTTGGTAAAAAAAATAAAAAACTACTTTTATCTCAAAAGGAAAAGTTTATAAAAAGAGCAATAAAAAATAAAATATCATTAAAAATAGCAGAAAAACTCTGGAAATGGATTTTGCCTTTTGCCCGTTATGGCTTTAATAAAAGTCATGCTGTAGGCTATGCTATTATTGCCTATCAAACTGCCTTTTTAAAAACTCATTATCCAATAGAATATATGGCTTCAGTTTTAACCGCAGAAAAAAATAATATAGAAAAAATTGCAGAAATCATTGAAGATATTAAAAAAATGAAAATAAAGATATTGCCACCAGATATTAATATCAGCTTAGAAGAATTTACTCCCATTCCAAAAGAAAATCAAATTCGTTTTGGTCTATTAGCAATCAAAAATATAGGAGAAGTAATTGTCAAAAATATTATTAAAGAAAAAAATAAAAATGGCAATTTTAAGTCTTTAGAAGATTTTGCTTTAAGAATGATACATCAAGGCCTAAGTAAAAAATCAATTGAATTTTTAGCTAAAAGCGGTGCTTTAGATATTTTTGAAAAAAGAGAAGCAATTATTGCTAATATAGAAAATATTCTTACTTTTGCAAGAGAAAAAGAAAAAAATAATCATAGCGCTCAAGCTAGTTTATTTGGGAAAACATTTCAAACAAAACTAAAAATTAACTCAGTAGAACAAATAAAAGAAAGCGAAAAATTAAAATGGGAAAAAGAAGCTATTGGTCTTTATATTTCAGCTCATCCTTTAGATAAATTTACAAAATTATTTATTAATGAGAAACTAACACCTATTAATCAAATAAATCAAAATCAAAATAAAAAAAATATTAAAATTGGCTGTATTATCACTTCTATAAAAAAAATCATTACTAAAAACAACACCCCAATGTTTTATCTTACCTTAGAAGATTTATCTGGAAAAATAGAAGGAATTATCTTTTCTTCTACTCTAGATAATTTAGGTTTTAATTTTGAAACAGATAAAGTAGTCATTGTATCCGGAAAAGTTAATCAATGGAACGGAAATATGAAAGTTATTCTTAATAATATAGAGGAAATTATATAAGCAAAGCTTGTTGCTCCGTAATAAATAAGTTTATTTAAAAAATTAATTTTATTATTATGAAAATAGAGCAAATTCGTCATTCATTAGCTCATATTATGGCTTTAGCAGTTCAAGAATTATATTCTAATGTTAAGTTTGGTATTGGACCAACAATTGAAAATGGCTTTTACTATGATTTTGATTTACAAGACAATATATCCCCCACTGACCTACCAAAAATAGAAAAAAAGATGAAAGAACTAATAAAACAAAATTTAAAGTTTGAGAAAAAGATAATTTCTTTTAATCAAGCAAAAAAAATATTCAAAAACCAACCATATAAACGAGAACTAATAGATGAAAAAGCAATTAAGGAGCCGAGCTCCTTTTTAAAAAAAGGAGCTCGGCTCCTTAATCAAAAATTATCAACCTATCAATCAGATAATTTCATTGATTTATGCAAGGGGCCGCATATAAAAACGACCAAAGACATTCGTCCAGATAGCTTTAAATTAACAAAAATTGCTGGCGCTTATTGGAGAGGAGATGAAAAAAATAAAATGCTTACCAGAATTTATGGAATTGCCTTTAAGACAAAAAAGGAGTTAGATGATTATCTTTTCCAGCAAACTGAGGCCGAAAAAAGAGACCATCGTGTTTTAGGCAAAAAATTAGATTTATTTCATATTGACGAGAATGTGGGACCAGGATTAATATTATGGCATCCTAAGGGCGCGATTCTAAAAAAAATTATTGAGGATTATGCTTTGAATGAATATCTGAATAATGGCTATCAATTAGTCAGTACTCCTCATATTGCTAAAATAAAGATCTGGGAAACTTCAGGCCATACTGATTTTTATAAAGAAAATATGTTTCCAGCAATGCATGTCTCAGAAATAGCTAAAGACGAAAAAGATGATTACCAAATTAAGCCAATGAATTGCCCTTTTCACATTTTTATCTATAAGCAAAAGATAAAAAGTTATAGAGATCTGCCTTTGCGCTATACTGAAATTGGAACAGTTTATAGATATGAAAAATCAGGAACCCTACATGGCCTAGCTAGGGTTAGAGTTATAAGCCAAGACGATGCTCATATATTTTGCACGCCAGACCAGCTGGAAAAAGAATTAGTTGCGTGTCTAAAATTAGTAAAAAAAATACTAAAGACATTTGGGTTTAAGAATTATCAAATTTTTCTTTCTACCAGGCCGGAAAAATATGTTGGCGATTTAAAGGTGTGGAAAAAAGCAACAAAATCCTTAAAAATTGCTCTTGAAAAATCAAAGCTTAATTATAAGATTGACCCAGGCGAAG
>CAYUUM010000002.1:0-14741 GCA_964447915.1 uncultured Candidatus Saccharibacteria bacterium
AATATAAATCCAAATTTTAATTTTAAAAATTAAAATTTGGAAGAGAAGCTTACTTTTATTAAGAGCATATGAGGGATGCCTTGGGATATTGAGGCGATGAAGGACGTGACATAACTGCGATAAGCTTCGGGAAGGTGTGTAGTAACCTTTGATCCGAAGATTTCCGAATGGGGAAACCCAGCGCAGCGAAACTGCGCTAGCGCTGTTTCGCTACTAAGTGAAAAATGAAAAAATAAAAAATAAAAATGACAATCTAAAATCTAAAATTTCTTTTTTAATTTTTCTTTGTCGTTTTTCATTTTTAGTTTTAAGTTTTTAACTTAGCTGCGAAGCAGCGCGGCGAACCTGCTGAAGTGAAACATCTCAGTAAGCAGAGGAAAAGAAAACAAGGCCATTGCTTCGCAATGGAAGCACCAAATAACAAGCACCAAATTACAAACAAGCACCAATGACCAAAATTCAAATGACCAAAACATATTTTTCAATGCGTTTTGAATTTAAAATTTTTGAATTTGTTTGTGATTTGTAATTTGTAATTTGGAATTTCCTTTGCGAAGCAGTGGTATATTCCCTTAATAGCGGCGAGCGAAAAGGGAAAAGCCCAAACTCATTTGTGCTTCACTAATGTTCAGCACAAACTTCATGAAACGTGTAGCTTGAAACCTGAAACCTTATTTTATTAATTTTTCATGTTTCATGTTTTATGTTTCACGTTTCAAGAAAAGAGTGCTGAATGGTAGTGAAGCACGAATGGGGGTTGTAGGATAATAATGGGATTTATCCAAAGAGTTATAAAGAAATTAATTAGCTAAATAAACATGGAAAGGTTAGCCATAGAAGGTAAAAGCCCTGTAAGCAAAAATTAATTTCCTCTTCGATTATTAATCCTGAGTACCTCGGGAAAAGAAAGCCCTGAGGGAAACTGGCTGAACTGTCAGCCAAGGCTAAATACTCAATATCACCGATAGTGAACTAGTACCGTGAGGGAAAGGTGAAAAGTAGCCTGAAAAGGCGGTGAAATAGACCTGAAATCATATGCTTTCAAAAAGTAGAAGCCCTTACTTATTTATAAGTAAGCGGTAACTGCGTACTTTTTGTATAACGGGCCAACGAGTTATATTTTTTTCTTTGTTTAAATACCATTTGGTATGGAAGCATAGGGAAACCGAGTGTTAAAAGCGCAAATATAAAGAAAAGAATATAGACCCGAAGCCAAGCGAGCTTACCATGACCAGGATGAAATTTAACGAAAGTTAAACCGAGGTCCGAACCCATAGATGTTTCAATATCTTGGGACGAGTTGTGGTAAGGGGTGAAAAGCCAATCGAGCTTGGTAATAGCTGGTTCTCTTCGAAATAGCTTTAGGGCTAGCGTCTATTTTTGAGTTCTTTGGGGGTAGAGCTACTGAATAGATTTTCTAGGGATTTATCCCGGATTTTCTAAATAAACTCCGAATACCAAAGAATACTGATGGGCAGTTAGGTTATGGGGGCTAAGCTCCATATCCAAAAGGGAAACAACCCAGATCATTATTTAAGGTTCCCAAATCTAAACTAAGTGGAAAAGAGGGTAATTTTTCTATGACAGCTAGGAGGTTGGCTTAGAAGCAGCCATCCTTTAAAAAAAGCGTAACAGCTTACTAGTATAGAGAAGTTGCATCAAAAATTCAACGGAGCTCAAGTTTAGTACCGAAAATATGATCCTTCATCTTTTTATAGCAATATAAAGCAATGAGGGAGGTAGAAGAGTGTTCTGCAAACAATAAAGTTAAATTGCGAGATTTAATGGAGTGTGCAGAAGTAAGAATGTTGGCACGAGTAACCACAAGTGAAGTGAAATTCTTCACCACCGAAAACCTAAGGTTTCCTCAGCAACGACAATCGGCTGAGGGTTAGGCGGGCCTAAGGCAAATCTGAAAAGAGTAGTCGATGGACAATTGGTTAATATTCCAATCCTTGGATAAAATTTCTAAGAAATGACGGAGAATAATGGATAAAGCAAATTATCGGATTTTTGTCCTTATTTTATAAGGGGAAGTTGGTATTTTAATATCAACGCACTTTATTTATTAATCTTCCAAGAAAAATTTTAAAGGAATAATTTTATCTAATCCGTACTAAAACCAACACAGGTAGGTAGGTGTAAAAGCACTAAGGTGAATAAGTGAAGCCTTGTTAAGGAACTAGGCAAAACAGAGGGCGTAACTTCGGAATAAGCCCTACCCATCGTTTGTACCTCTTTGTGTTCGGAACAACCCTCATGAAACGTAAAGCATAAAATGTGAAGCTTGTTTTAATTTTAAGTTTCAAGTTTTAAGTTTCAAGTTTCAAGAAAAGAGTGCCGAACATAGCGAGGTGCGAACGAATGGGTTGCAACAAACGTAACCCTGGCGACTGTTTATCAAAAACACAGGTCTCTGCTAAACTCGCAAGAGGATGTATAGGGACTGACGCCTGACCAGTGTTAGGAGGTCAAAAATAGCGATGAATGATATGTTTACTTATAAATATGTCATTTGTTGACTGTTCTAAGCCCCTAATAAACGTCCGCGGTAACTATGACCGTGTTAAAGTAGCGAAATTCCTTGTCTGGTAATTTCAGACCTGCATGAAAGGCGTAACGACCGGGGAACTGTCTCAACAAGGTGCTTGGTGAAAATTCAATAAGGGTGAGCATGCCCTTTACTCGCGACGGGAGGAGAAGACCCCGGGAGCTTTACTGTAACTAGGTATTGAATTTTGGTTTTAAATGCGTAGCGTAGATGGGAGACTTTGAAAGATAAATTTCGGTTTATCTGGAGTCGTCAATGAAACACCATCCTTTTAAAACTTTGATTCTAATCCATTTTTTGGAAACAGTGCTTGGTGGACAGTTTAAGTGGGGCACTTACCTCCTAAAAGGTAACGGAGGTGTTTATTTAAGGTCAGCTATCTCTGGATGGAAATCAGAGTGATAGCGCAAAGGCATAAGCTGGCTTTACTGCAAGACGGATATGTCGCGCAGTTGGGAAACCAGAACTTAGTGAACCGACCATAATTTACAGAAATATGGAAGACACCAAATAAAAGTTACCCCGGGGATAACAGACTGTTGCCGCCTGCGAGACCATATCTACGGCGGCGCGCAGTACTTCGATGTCGGCTTATCACATCCTGGGGCTGAAGAAGGTCCCAAGGGTTTGGCTGTTCGCCAATTAAAGTGATTCGTGAGCTGGGTTCAGACCGTTGTGAAACAGGTTGGATTCTATCTGTCGTGAGCGTTTGAGTTTTGAGGAAATTTATCTCTAGTACGAGAGGACCGAGATGAACTAACCTCTAGTGTATCAGTTGTTTTGCCAAAAGCATAGCTGAGTAGCTACGTTAGGACGAGATAAGTGCTGAAAGCATATTAAGCGCGAAGCTCTTTCCAAGATTAAAACTCATAAATCCCTGGCAGAATACCAGGTTGATAGGTTGTAAGTGTAAGTATGGCAACATATTTAGCTGAGCAATACTAATGATTTTTAAAGTTAAGTTTCTCTTTCAAATTTTAGTTTTTAAATCAATACAATGCATATATAGACAGCATCATCCCATATTTAAATTTAAAATATTACAATTCTGGTGATAATACCAAGCTGGAACTACCTGTTCCCATTCCGAACACAGAAGTAAAACAGCTTAGGGCCAATGATAGTGCATTTGCGCAAAAGTAGGACATCGCCAGAATTATAATATTTTAAATAAAATATGGGATAGATTTTTTTATTTTATTTACATTAAAATTTTATTACTAAATTTAGTTAACAATTATATATTATTCTTTATTGTTTGCGAGTTTACGAAGCAAACAACAGAGGATATTATTGTTATACAATAATATCTTGTGAACCTTTATTAAGGCGAACTGGTTCGGTTTTTGCCTTGCAAAAACAAAACTTAATTATATAATGATTAAGTTTTCGCGAGCTTTAGCGAGCCGGATCTTGTTGTGAAACAACAAGCCCCCTGCCAAAGGCAAGGTTCTTCAATTGTTTGCGAAGCAAACAACAAGGTTTTTACTGAAAACAAAGTTATTATTATGTCAGCCTATTTTACTAAACAAGCTTTAAAAAAATTAAAAGAAAAAATTTCTTATTTAGAAAAAATTGAAAGAAAAAAAATAGAACAAGACCTTAAACAGGCTATTGCTTTTGGTGATTTATCAGAAAATACTGCCTATGTTAGTGCCCGAGAAGAACAAGAATTATTAGAAAAACAAATCATTAAATTAAAAAAAGATTTAAAAAACGCCATAATTATTAAGCCTAAAAAAACATCTATTGTCCAACTTAATTCTATAATTTGGCTAGAAAAAATTAATAAAAATCAATCTTCTAATTCCCCTAATAATAAGATAAAAATTACCCTTTGTAGTCCTAATGAAACAGATCCTCTTAAAAATAAAATCTCAACCAACTCCCCTCTAGGAATGGCTTTATTTGGAAAAACTCAAGGAAAAATAGTTTCTATTAAAATTAATGATAAAATAGTAAAATATAAAATAAATAAAATAGAATAGAATAGAATAGATAAAATAAACCCTTTTATTAAAATTTTAAGAGCAAAAATTTAATAAAAGGGATTTTTATTGAATTAAAAAACTTTTACTTTTTTTGCTTTTTATTAATAAAGTTGTTATACTTTAAAATAAAATTAAAAATCAAAATGTAAATATCAAAATGTAATTCAAAATGTAAAAAGCAAAAGAATAAATTCCAAATTACAAGCACCAAATTACAAACAAATTCAAAAGTCAAAAGTCAAAAATACAATTCAAAATTCAAAAATAAATTTATAAGAACCTTTTTTGCTTCGCAAAAAAGAACCTTGTTGTTCACTTTGTTCACAATAAGAACTTTTTTTACTCTATAAAAAAGAAGCTTGTTGCTCGCTTTGCTCACAATAAATATAAAATATTTAATTGAAATAATGAAAATCAAAAAGAAACTTTTGATTTTTTACTTACAATTTTGTGTTTTAATTTTTAACTTTTGACTTTTTTTTCTAAATTCCAAATTCTAGATTCTAGATTTATTTTTGATTTTTATATTTTACATTTACAGAAAATATTAATTGTAATTATTTATGGAATCTATTGTTAAAAAAGAAGAAAGAATTTTACAATACTGGGATCAAAATAAAATCTTTGAGAAGTCTATTATTCAAAACAAAAAAAATAAGATATTTAGCTTTTATGATGGCCCCCCTTTTGCTACAGGATTGCCACATTATGGCACTCTTCTTCCTTCTTTTATTAAAGATACAGTATTGCGATATCAAACTATGCAAGGATTGTCCACAAAAAGAGAATGGGGTTGGGATTGCCATGGTTTACCAATAGAAAATTTAATAGAGAAAAAGCTAAAAATAAAATCCAAAAAAGAAATTGAAGAAATAGGAGTAAAAAAATTTAATCAAGCTTGCAAAGATAATATTTTAAGCTGCAAAGAAGAATGGAAAGATTTCATAAAACGAATTGGTAGATGGGTGGATATGGAAAAAGACTACAAGACAATGAATATAGACTATATGGAATCTGTTTGGTGGGGATTCAAACAACTTTGGGATAAAAAATTAATTTATCAAGGATACAAGAGCATGCATATTTGTCCTCGCTGTGAAACTACTCTCTCTAATTTTGAAATAAGCTTAGGCTATAAAGAAACCCAAGACATATCAATTATTGTAAAATTTAAAATTAGAGATAAAAAAAATAATTTTTTTCTAGCTTGGACAACTACTGCTTGGACATTACCTGGAAACACAGCCCTAGCTATTGATCCAGATTTATTTTATTGTAAAATTAAAATTAAAGATACTAAGTCACAAATTGATGAATATCTTATTTTAGCTAAAGATAGACTAAAAATAATTAGTCAAGAATATACTATAATTGAAGAATTTAAGGGAAACAAACTAATTAATTTATTTTACGAGCCATTATTTGATTATTATTACAATGATAAATCAATAAAAAATAAAAAAAATGGCTGGAAAATATACCCTGCTGAATTTATAAAATCTAATGAAGGAACCGGTATTGTCCATATTGCCCCTGCTTTTGGAGAAGAAGATATGCTGTTGGGCCAAAAACATAACCTTCCTTTTATTCAACATATTGAAGAAAATGGTTGTTTTAAAAAAGAGATTAAAAATTGGGCTGGAGAACAAGTTAAGCCCCAAGAAAATCATTTAAAAACTGACCAAAAAATTATTGCTTGGCTTAATAAAAATAATCAACTTTTTTCACAAGAAAAAATTAAACATCGTTATCCTTTTTGTTGGAGATGCAATACCCCTTTGTTAAACTATGCTACTAGTTCTTGGTTTATTCAAGTAACAAAAATTAAATCTGCTCTTATTAAAAACAATCAACAAATTAATTGGCTACCTAAACATTTAAAATATGGACGATTTGAAAAATGGTTAACTGAAGTAAAAGATTGGGCAATATCACGTTCACGATTTTGGGGGACACCATTACCAATTTGGAAATGTCAAAAATGTGAAAACATAACTGTTATTGGTTCAAAAAAGGATTTATTAAAACAAAAATTTAGCACTAATCAATATCATATCTTACGGCATGGTCAAACCATATATCAAACAAAAAAAAGAGATATAATATATCCCTGTTTTGGAAATGATTCAGTTGAGTTGACAAAACAAGGCGAAGCTCAAATTGAAAAAGTAGCTAAGATATTAAAAAAAGAAAAAATTGATTTAATATTTTCTTCAGACTTTTTAAGAACAAAGCAGACCGCTAATATAATAGCTCAAAAATTAAAACTTAAAATAGTCTTTGATAAAAGATTACGCGATGTTAATCTTGGTGTTTGGCATGGAAAATCTAAAAAAGAATTTTATCAAGTTTTTCCAAGGACAGAAGAAAAAAGATTTTATGAAAGACCTTTAGAAGGCGAAAGCTGGTTAGATTGTAAAAAAAGAATATTAAACTTTATCAATGAAATTAATCAAAAATATCAAAATAAAAAAATATTAATTATTAGTCATGGAGATGTTCTCTGGCTTTTAGAGGGAGCAATGAAAGGATTGGAAAATAAACAATATTTTCATTTGCCAATAATAAAAGTTGGAGAAATAAAAAAATTAAATTTTAAAAACCTTCCTTATAATGAAAGAGGAGAATTAGATTTTCATCGACCTTATATTGATAAAATAAAATTCAAATGTTCAAAATGCAACCAAGAAATGGAAAGAATTACTGAAGTATTTGATTGTTGGTTTGAATCTGGATCAATGCCTTTTGCTCATATTCATTATCCTTTTGAGAACAAAAAAAATTTTGAAGAAAATTTTCCTGCTGACTTTATTGCTGAAGGCTTAGATCAAACTAGAGGCTGGTTTTATTCTTTGCTTGTCTTATCTACTGCCTTATTTAACAAACCAAGCTTTAAAAATGTTATTGTTAACGGCTTAGTACTAGCAGAAGATGGACGTAAAATGAGTAAAAGCCTTAAAAACTATCCTGAACCAATGGAGGTTATTAATAAATATGGATCAGATGCTTTACGCTACTATCTATTATCTTCTCCTTTAGTAAGTGCTAAACCTTTAAAATTATCTATCCAAAAAATTGATCAAGTTGTTAAAAAAAATATCTTAATACTTTTAAATGTTTGCCAATTTTATCAAACTTATTCTTCTGATAATCTCCAGACACCTCTCCAAATCCAAGAAAAAGAATTCTCTAAAAATCTTCTTGACCAATGGATTATTTCTAAATTGCATTCTCTTGTAAAAGAAATCACCCAGACAATGAATAACTATAAAGTAATGCAAGCATCTAAACCAATCCAAATTTTTATTAATGATTTGTCTACTTGGTATTTAAGAAGATCCCGGAAAAGATTAAAGCAAAAAAATTCCTTAGATAAACAAGAAGCAGAAAAAACATTATTTTATGTTTTAAAAAAATTAAGCATAATAATAGCTCCTTTTATGCCATTTTTAGCTGAGAGTGTCTACTTAAACCTCAAAAATCGACATAAACAAAATTTTAAAGATTTTAAAGAATCTGTTCATTTAGAAAAATGGTCTGAAATAAATAATAATTTAATAAATAAAAACCTAGAACAAGAAATGGAAGAAATTAAAAAAATAATTAGCCAAGCATTAGCTCAAAGAAAACAAGCTAATATTAAAGTCCGACAACCAATCGCTTCGCTCAAAATCAAAAATCAAAAATCAAAAATCAAAAATAAGGAGTTATTAGAATTAATAAAACAAGAAGTAAATGTTAAAAAAATAATATTTGATTCAGGAATTAAAAAAGAATTAGAAATAGATACTAAAATTACTCCGAAATTAAAAAAACAAGGATATGTCCGAGAAATAACAAGAATTATTCAAAAATTAAGAAAACAACAAGGACTTACCCCTAAAGACCGCATTATAATTCAATTACTAACAAATAATAAAGAAATAAAAGAAATTATTAAACAAGAAGAAAAATATTTAAAAGAAGTTACCCTAGCTGATAAATTAATTTTTATTTTAGACAACTCTCCTCCTCCCAATTATTCTGAAATTAAACAATTTTCTAATCAAGCAAAAAAAGTTCAAATTGAAGAGAAAACAATATATTTAAAGACTCAAAAACAATAATTTTTAATTAATTCTATTATGGATATTATTAATTTTGAAAAAGAAATTTTAGAATTTTGGAAAAAAAATGAAATTTTTGAAAAAATTGCTTTGTCTAATAAAAACCATTCATTATTTATTCCCTACAATGTCCCTTATGAAGCAAACTCCTTGCCCAACATAAATCATGTCTTATTTTGGTGTTTTAATGATCTTATCAATCGCTATAAAACAATGCAAGGCTTCAAAATAAAAAGGAAATCTATCTGGAATAGTTACAACCCCTCAATAGAAATAAAAACAAAACAATTTCTTAAAATAAATGATATTACAGAAATTGAAAATTATGGCAAAGATTGTTTTAAAGAAAAATGTGAACTATTGTCTAATCAACACAAGCAAGATTGGGAAAATTTAATGACTGAAATCGGTTTTTGGATTAAAGTAAAAGATATATATACTCCCTATGAAAATAATTATATTGAAGAAGTATGGCGAATTATTAAACAGATAGCTGAAAAGAATTTTTTATATTATGGTTCAAAAACTATTTCATATTGCAATCATTGTCAAACATCCTTAAATTCTCATGAAATAATTTATAGCAAACAAAAATCTTGTGAGGAAAAATTAGCTCTTTGCTGGATATGCAATAATAAGCTATCTTATCAAACTGAGAATAATTGGTTTATAAAAACAAAAGAGATAAAACATATTTTATTTGAAAACAACCAAAAAATAAATTGGACGCCAAATTATATAAAAAAAGATATTGATAAATGGATAGATACTCTAGAAGATTGGATTATTTCTAAAAAACTTTATTGGGGCATACCATTACCAATTTGGAAGTGCCAAAAATGTAAATTTTTAAAAATTATTACTAATAGGCAAGAAATAATAGAGCAACAAACAGAAAAAAATATTCTTAATCAATATCTTATTCTTAGACCTGGACAAGCCTCTTTTCAAGAAAAATTTAGGAATTTTACTTGTTCTGAATGGCCAGAAGCAATACATTGCCCTTTAACTAATAAAGGAAGACAAGAAATTGAATCGTTAGCCAAAGAAATTAAAGAAAAGAATATTAAAATTGATTTAATATTTTCCTCTGATTTTTTAAGAGCAAAACAAACTGCTGAAATCATAGCAAAAAAATTAGATATTAAAGTTAATCTTTGTTCAGAATTAAGAGAAATAAATTATGGAACTGCAAATCAAAGTTTAATAGAAGGTAAAGATAATAAAAATTTTTATAATTTAGATCTTTTTTATAAACAATCAAAAGACCATGAAACATGGAATATTTGTTTTAAAAGAATGATAGGCCTCTTAGAAAAAATTGAACAAAGCTATACAAATAAAACAATTTTAATTATTAGTCATGGTGATCCTTTATTGATATTAGAAGCAAGATTTAAAAATCTTTCTAATCAAGAAATTTTAGATGTTATTGTAAATAATAAAAAAACTAATTTTAAATATATTAAACCCGGAGAATTAAGAAAAATAGAGCTTAAACATTTACCAGTTAATTTAAAAGGTGAAATAGACTTAAACTCGCCGTATATTGATAAAATAAAATTAACTTGTCCCAAGTGCAATCAATTAATGGAAAGAGTAAAAGAGAAAATTGATCCTTGTTTTAGCCTTAGTCTTTTTCCTTTTATCCAAAAAAATCATTTTTCTATTGATAAAAATCCTATTAAGAAAGAGTTTGCCTTGATTGATCTTATTTTCAGTGGAGTAACCCCCCTCAAAAATTGGCATTATAATTTATTAATCATTAATGCTTTGCTTAATGTAAAAAATTTATATAAAACTATTGTCCTTTTAGATCCTATTATAAATCCGGCAGACCTTTTATCTTTCTCAAAGATATTAAAACAAAAGAAAGCTGACATTATTCGTCTTTATCTTTATTCTTCTGATCCATTAAAAGAAATCAAAATAGAGATACAAGGCCTTAAAGAAATAACTAATTGCATTGATTGTCTATGGAATATTTTTTTGCTATTTTCCTCTTATGTTAATAAAGATTTTATTGTCAAAGAAAATTTTTTTATAAAAAATGAATTAGATCTTTGGATTATTTCTGAAATAAACATTCTAAATGATAAATTAATAACAAATTTAGAAAAATATGAAATTAGAGAATCAAGTATTTTAATTAAAAATTTTATTAATAATTTTGCTAATATATATATTAAATATTCTTATTCAAAGATTTATTATGCAAAAACAAATGAAGAAAAGAATCAAGTTTTTCAAGTAATATATTATGTCCTCTTTAATTTTATTAAACTAACAGCTCCTTTTATCCCCTTTATAACCGAAAAAATATATCAAGGACTTAAAAAATATAATATTGAAGTCCAAAAACAAAGTATCCATATGAACAGCTATCCCCAGGCAAGACAAAGATTAATTAATATCAAAACAAAACAAAAAATGGAAAAAATAAAAAAAATTATTGATTTAGGTTTAATAAAAAGAAAAGAAAAAGGAATAAAAATTACTCAACCTCTTTTAAAATTAGATATCTTTAATCAAGAATTATATCAAGAATTATTATCAGATAAAATTTTTACTTCCATCTTGAAACAAGAATTAAATGTTAAAGAGATTTCATACGGAAAATCTTTAGAATTTGATTATAAAATTTCTCCTGAGCTAAAGGAAGAAGGAATATTCCAAGAAATTATTTTCCAAGCTAAAAAAATAGCTAAAATAACTAATTTACCAATTAAAGACAAAATAAATATTTTTTATCAAACAAATAATCCAGAAATAAAAGAATTAATTAAAAAATGGAATAATTATTATAGAGGTGAAAAAAATACTTTTATTAATTTTATTAATAAGATTGAATTTGTTTCAAAAAAACCTAAGAATATTGAATACGAAAAAAAACTTATTTTTAATTTTCCTTTTAAAAAGCCTCCTATTCCTCTAAAGCCAAAACAAGTATTAAAAAAATCTAAAAAATTAAAGAAAACTCAATCTCAACATTTAAAAGAACAAAAAACATCTGTTTGGATAGGCATTCAAATAGAACAAAAGAATTAAAAATTTAATTTATTAAGATAAGCAACAATTATATTTTATATTTAAGATATGAATCCAGATTTAATGTCAAAAATTATTTCTCTTTGCAAAAGACGAGGATTTGTTTTCCCTTCCTCAGAAATCTATGGAGGATTTAGTTCTTCTTATGATTTTGGCCCTTTAGGAGTAGAACTAAAAAATAATATTAAACAAAACTGGTGGAAAGCAATGAGACATCATCAAAAAGAAATTGTTGGATTAGACTCTAGCATTTTAATGTCTCCTCGAGTTTGGCAAGCTTCAGGACACCTAACAAGTGGTTTTGCAGATAATTTAAAAGAATGCCAATCATGCCATAAAAGATTTCGTTCTGATGAAGTTCAAAACAATGAATGTCCAAATTGCAATCATAAATTAAGCAAATCTAAAAAATTTAACTTAATGATGAAAACTTTTATTGGTCCTATAGAAAATAAGGCATTTCCTATTTATTTAAGAGCTGAAACTTGTCAAGGCATTTATATTAATTTTAAAAATGTTTTACAATCAATGAGTTTAAAAATTCCCTTTGGTATTGCTCAAATTGGAAAATCTTTTCGTAATGAGATTACACCTAAAAACTTTATTTTCAAAACAAGAGAGTTTGAACAAATGGAAATGCAATGGTTTTGCCACCCAAATAAAGCTAATGAATTTTTTAACTACTGGACAAAAGAACGAATTATGTGGTATATTAATTTAGGGATTGATAAGAAAAAATTAAAAATTAAAGAAATTACTAAAAAAGATAGAGCTCACTATGCTAAAAGACAAGTAGATATTCACTATCTCTTTCCTTTTGGTTGGCAAGAAATAGAGGGAATTCATAATAGGACAAATTGGGATTTATCTAATCACAACCAACATAGTCAGCAAGAATTAAGCTATCATAATCAAAAAACAAAAGAAAAATATATCCCTCATATTATTGAAACTTCTGCTGGAGTAGAAAGAGTTTTTTTAACTTTTATCTGTAATGCCTATCAAGAAATTCAAGGAGGACGAACCAAGACAACTAAAGCTGTCAAAGATAAAGAAATTGTTTTGCGATTAGATAAAAAAATATCTCCTATTAAAGTGGCGGTTCTTCCATTAGTGAAAAATAAGATAGAATTAATAGAAAAAGCTAAAAAAATATATTTTTCATTAAAACCCTATTTTGCCGTTCAATACAATGAAAAAGATGCTATTGGTCGCCGTTATCGAAAGCAAGATGAAATTGGCACTCCTTTTTGTCTAACAATAGATTTTCAGACAATAGATGATGATACTGTTACTATTCGGGAACGAGATACAATGAAACAAAAAAGAATAAAAATAAAAAATGTCATTCAATTTCTAAATGAAAATTTATGAAATTATTCCACAAAGATAAAAATAATTTATTAAAAAAGAGAAAAATAAAAAAATTCTTTGTTTTTTTGTTTTTTTTTATTTTTACAAAAATTAATTTTACTTTTGCTACTGATTTTCACTTTGATATTACTGATCCTCCACCAGACTTAATTGGTTTAATTATTTGGCTCTTTATCCTTGCTGTTATTATAGGAGCATTGATTTTAGTAGTAATCCTTATTAAAGCTGGTATAATCTATCTAACTTCTATTGGTAATCCAAATAAAACAAGAGACGCTTTAACTAGTATTAAATCTGGCCTATTAGGAATAGGTATCCTGATAGCCTCTGTCTTATTTTTAATCACCCTTAACCCAGAACTACTCCGACCTCGTCCCTATATCCATCGAGTTCCTACTTATATCCCGCCACCGCTACTACTACCACCAGAAGAACCTATAAAACCACCGCAAATACAGCTTATGGCTCGTGCAGGATTCGAAAATCCAGATTTCCCAATCCCAACGACAATAATAATATCAGATTATCCAAAAGAACGTCGTGAATTGCTAAAAGTTGCTACTGGTGAAGAATTTAACTTATTTTTTGATTTTGAAGAAGGAGTAATGATTGATAGTTGTCGATCTTTAGGGGTAAGGTCTGTCCATCCAATAGATGTTAGATTTGAATTAGATGAAAGAAACATCCATGAAGGATTTTTTGAAGTATGGCAGGCTAATGAAGAAGAACACTGGTGGGGATGGCGAATAGAAAAAAATAATCATATTCATAGATATTATTATTATATAGGTGAACGGGATTTCTTTTTCAAAAAATGGAAAAATATCCTTTTTCATTTGGATCATTGGAAGCCTAATAAAGAAGGAATAGAAAGAATTATGAGAGATGGTGGCTATAATGAAATGTCTCTTCAAGAACTTTTTGGTCCGGATAGAAGAGGATGTAGAGCAAGATGGCGTACTGGATTTGGGGGTATTCCCTGTAGCATATGGGAAAGGCGTAATTATTTTGAAGATCAAGAAGCACTTATCCGATTAGAACAAATATATGGACGGCTCCCTTATTATTATGTACACACAAGGCCTGAAGATATATTTTATTATGTTGCTCATCCTCATAATGTCTTATTTATACCAGAAAGACATTGGGAGAAAGAAGTGGGGCATCATATTGGAGACTATAATCTTTTCTTTGACTATCCAGGTGTCTATACTTTCAAAATGGAATGTGTTGGCCCTGGGGGGACAACTACTGCTGAAACATCAGTCGCTGTTTTTGAACCACCAGAGGTTACAGTTACTACCCCCACCTTTACTACTTATCCAAATCAACAAATTACGGTTCATTTTAAAACTATAAATGCTGAAACATGTAAAATGATAAAACCAAGACCTGGAATATTGGATAGATTTCGAGATTGGTTTAGAGACATTTTTACTAGAGACTGTCGCTATAAAAAAGACGAAGCTTTAAAAACCTATATCTTTGGAACAGCCCATGCGCAATTTGGAACCATAGGTTCTCATGAAATAAAAATAAGATGTGAAGGTCCTGGTGGAACAACAAATGAAAGTATTTGGATAGAAGTTATTGACCCCCCTGATCCTGATATTCCTCCTATTTTCAATGATGCTATTCCTATTTAATTAACAATAACTTCAAAAAAAAATT
>CAYUUM010000003.1:0-11406 GCA_964447915.1 uncultured Candidatus Saccharibacteria bacterium
ATTGACTTTATTTTTAATATCTGGTAGATTAAAAAAAATCAAAAATCAAAAATCAAAATGACAAATCAAAAATTAAAAAGAATAAAAGATTAAAAAATATTTTCTTTTTTATTTCTTTTTCTTTTTGCATTTTGAATTACATTTTGCATTTTGCATTTTGCATTTTGATTTTAGGGAGCACTAAGCGATAGCGAAAGTACGACCGTACGACTTGCATGTCTTATCCACACCACCAACGTTCATCCTGAGCTAGGATCAAACTCTCAAAAAATAAAGGACAACTCTAAAAAATTAAGCTTATTTGTTTACTTACACGCTTATTATAATAAATTGTTAAAGAGCCTTTTTTATTATGTTAAAGTATTATAACCAATTTAATATTAAAAGTCAACCCCATATTAAATCATTTAAAAATATTCTTTAATCATTAAAACTATTTATGGTTCAAGCTATTACTATTATTATTAATTTTTGCTTTAAGCAAACCTAATAATAAATTTACTAGACATATAGTTCCAATTAAAGATATTAATAACATTGCTCCTCTTAAAATTAAACTAAAAGCAATTGCAACGCTTGGTTCTAATCCTAAAACATCAAAAACTAATTTACTTGATAACTCTAATCCACCAAGAGCAGCTGGGAAAGGTATAAAATGTGCTAATTGAGTAAAAGCATAGAGACTAAAAATTTCTAAAATATTTAAAGCTCTTTGAATTAAGAAAAAAACTAAAAGCCAATATTGAATGAAAATTAAAATATGAATTAAAAAAGTAATGCCAAAAATTTTTGATATTATTTTATTATTTTTAAAAGTAAAAAAAGTAAAGATTTCCTTTTCTATATCTATAGCCTTACCATTCCTAAAATTTTTTAATTTAAAAACTTTTAAAAATTTTGTCAAAACACTCTTTTTATTATAAAACCTCCAATAAAAAAAAACTAATATTGTAAGAAAAAAAATAATAGCTGCGGAAATAAGAATAGTAAGATTCAATAATCTAGTTGTTAGAAAAATGAAAGAAAGCAAACCTACTACTATTAAAAAAGAAACAACTGTCATTGCTATAATTTTCTCAATTAGAACAAAAGCAATTGCTTTATTGGTCGCTATATTATTTTTTTTAATTAAATGGACTACTAATACTTCATTAGCAAAAAAAACAATCGGTGTTAAATAACTAATTAGAAAACTGGAAATAACAATTTTCCATAAAATTTTTATAGGTATTTGTGTTTTTTGATTTTTTAAAATCAGTCTCCACTTATATGCAATAGCTATAATAATTAAAAATCCTAAAATAAAAATAATAGCCATTTTCCAAATAGGAAACAAAGCTAAAGATTTTGTAATATCTTGCCAGCCTACTTCACCAATGATCAAAGAAAAAACAACTATCCCGCTTATTAAAGAAAAGAGAAAAAACAAAAATTGTTTCATAAAATAAAATATGATACTCAGCTATCGTCGGACGCTTAACTAAGTTGAGGAACTTCAAAGATTCCTCAAGGAGCTCGGCTCCTTTTAAGCTTTCTAGAACTAATATTTTTAATAATTTAATTTATCAAGAAAATTAAAAAAGCCCATCGTTGGAATCGAACCAACACTAAATACTTACGAAGCATTTGCTCTGCCATTAAGCTAGATGGGCAATAAATATATGGATATTAATTCAATTTAAAACTTTTATAAACTGTATATTGCGCCCCTCTTGAACTAAGTTTGCTATTCATTATCTCAATTGAGTTAATTGGACAATTTAAAGAAATATGCTTTTTGATGATTGGTCTTTGGTCAGGTTCAATTGTTTTCCATTGCCACTGATTAATTCTACCTAAGGTAATATGAACTGAAAATTTATTTTTTAAACCTTTTTGAATAATATTTTGAGCTTCTAATTTTTGCCTCAATTCCATTTGAAAAGAAAAAAGTTCTTTGGGGCATTTGACATTTACCCAAATCATTCTTGGTATTTTTTTAGTTTCAAAATCATAATTTCCAGGAGGACCATAAGTTATTTCAAATAATTCAATTGGAAATGAATTATAATTTGACTTAATCTGCTGAACAATTTTAGCAACATTTATTAACTTAGGCTGATTTATTTGACCAATAAAAATTAAGGTGATGTGCAAATTATCTTGTTTTACCCATTTTATCGGGTGAAAAGACAAACCTTGATCTTCAACAAATAATTTATCTACTTCTTGTTGATAAATTAGAAGTTGTTTCTTTATATCTAATGGTAGATTAATGGCAATAAATATCCTATTTTTCATAAAATTTAGGATAATAATTTGTCGTTTTTTACTATCGCTAAAGACGACTCCCCTTTGTCGCTAAAAAGACTCCCCGGAGGGGTATAAGGGATATAAGAGACATAGGGGCATAGGGGGATATAGAAGGCCTTTTTAGTTTTTTAAAATGTTGGTACTTAAAAATAAGTAAAATCTGTTTGCTTTCCAAATATTCATTTCAATATTGAATTGATTGGATAATATTTATTAATTATTATTGCTCTTTATTAAAAATAGAATTAAATTTATTCAGTTTTTGAAGTTCTTTATCTATTTCTTTTTCAGAAATATGAAGTTGAAAGCTGTCATTATTCTTAGTAATAACAGTAGTAAGATAAACATTATCTTTACTGATTTTATATTGAATACTTTGCCAATCATAAATAAGCCCAAAGCGATATTTATATTGATCATGCATTGAATTTATAATTCTAAAAATTAAACTATTTATAATAATTTTAGTATTATAAATTGCTTTTTCATCAAGTATTTTTGGATTATTAGGAATATCATATTTTATTTTATCAATTGATATAGCAGGTAAAAAAAACTTGTTATTCTTTAAACTAATATTTTTAAAATCAACTATGCTAGCATGAATAAAACTATTCCTCAACCCTATTAAATACATATAAGCTTTGTACAATTTATCTTCATCAACAAAGGGTTTATTTTTAAAACAAAAACAGTAATGGTCAAGCATTTTAAGTTTGATATCAATCTTTTCATTTTCAATATTTAAACGTAATCTTTCATCTTTTCTAAAATCTTGCTTAAGAAAAAAAAATAAAATTAAATTTAAAAAAGCCTCAAACAATATTAAGTAATTAATAAAAATAAGAAATAAAATATAATTTTTTTCTTTTTCCTGATTTATTCTTTTAAACCCTATTAAATATTCAAGCTCTTTTTTTTTATTTATTTTTTGTCTTTTATTTTTAATTCTTTGGTAATTATTTTCTAAAATATAAATAATATCTTGATAAAAACAAAATGGATTATCTAAAATACCAAAATTAGCTTCATATTTATCTTTAATCCGTTTTAAATTTTTTTTGAATACTTTTTCTACTATTTTATTAAATAATTTAAAAGCATCTTTTTCTAAGTCCTTATTTACTCTTCCCTTATATCCTATTAACCAGTGATTATCATAACCATAACAAACAATTAAGCCATTATTGGTTTTAAAAATCCATTCCCAAGCCTTTATTTTATTTTTATCTACTTCTTGATAGCCATTAGGTTTGCCATAAAAATTTTTTAAAAAATTATAAACTTTTTGACTTTTCAATAAACCTATTTGACTATCTATTAAAGAAAAAGGTTTGTTGCTAATAAAACTTTTGATAAATGGTTTTTGAAAACAAGCTTTACCAGCTAATTTAAAATAATCTTTCATTATTAAATATTTTTATTTAAAAACATTTTTAAAATTTTTTCTTTTTTTTCCTATAATTAATAAAGATATAATCAAGATTAAAGTTAATCCATAACCAATAAAACTAAGAATAAGCTGTTCATATATTAAAAATAAAGAAGAACTAATAATAAGCGCCACAATTATTAGGCCCAACAACCTTTGGTAACTTGAATACTCTATTTCTTGTTTTAATTGCTCTATTTGATGAGACTCAAAGATAAATTTCATTTTATTACTTCTCAATTTATTTAGGATATAAATCAAATCTTGAGGCAATCGTTGAATTAAATTAAAACTTTCTTGAAAAAATTGAATTCCTTGTGATTTTAATGTTTTTAAAAACTTTTTTTCTTTTAAAAACTCTTTTAAAAAAGGCATTACTAAAAAATCGTCATCAAGTTGCTTGATTATAATTTCTATTATTGAGAGAGATTTAATAATTAAAATTAAATTAGTTGGTACTCTTAAATCATTTTCTTTAACTATTTCTAAGATATCATCACCAATCTTTTTAATTCTTAAGTTCTCTACAGGTATCCCAATATATCTATTCATCATTTCCATTATATTATGACGCAATGCTTGTTTATCAGTTGTTTCTTTAATAATTCTTAAGCTTTCAAAAGCATAGACAATGCTTTCTAAATTATTATTTATTAAACCATCAAATAATTGCAAACAACCAGTCATTGTTTCTTTATCTATAATTCCTACCATACCGACATCTAACATTACGATTGTTTTTGGAGGAACAATTAAAATATTAGCTGGATGGGGATCAGCATGAAAAAATCGATCTTCAAGAATCTGTTTTAAAAATGCTTTTGTTATATATTCAGCTACTTTTTCACAATCAAAAATATTTTTATATTTCTTATCATTTATTTTATTAATTTTAATACCCTTAATAAATTGCGTCACTAAAACTTTTTTAGTAGTTAAGTCCCAATTAACCTTTGGTATTTTAATATATTCAATATCTTTAAAATTTTTTCTAAATCTTTCATAATTATAAGCTTCATTTAAAAAATCTATTTCTTTTTTAGTAGTTTTTTTTATTTCTTGAATAATTGATTGAGGATGAAAATGCCACTTTTTATAAATATAGTTATCAAAAGAAGCTAATAATTCTTCTAATATCTCTAAATCTAAATTTATGATTTCTTTGATATCAGGTCGTTGAACTTTTACAGCAACAACATCTCTATTTAACAAAATAGCTCTATGTACTTGACTAAGGGAAGCTGATGCAATAGGAACTTTCTCAAAATCCTTAAATATTTCTTCTAATGGTCTCTTGAATTCTTTTTTGAGTATTTCTTGAGACTGGCCTTCCTTAAAAGGGATAGTTTGATCTTGAAGTTTTTCTAATTCTTTAATAAAAACTGCTGGCAGCATATCAACTCTAGTGCTTAAAATTTGACCAAATTTTATAAAAGTTGGTCCTAATTCTTCAATAGCTAATCGTAATTTTTTTGCTAAAAGTGAATAATCTGAAGATTTATGAAATTTCCGTGTTATTTGCTTTATAAATTTAAGGCCTGAACTACTAATCCAATAGTTTAATCCATATTTAATCAAAACTCTTCTAATCTCTTGCTTACGTTTAAATTTATAAAAACTTTTTTTCAATCCCATAAAATATTTTTTTATAAAACAACAAAATTACTATTACAAAAGAATAATGTTTTTCTTAAATTATATTTTTAATATAACTTCTAAAGAACATCACTATCATAGTAGTGTTCTACGACTTTGTCGTCAAAGACAAACTCCCCTTTGTCGTCAAAGGCGACTCCCCGTAGGAGTTATAAGGGGTATAAGGGTATAAGGGTATAAAGGAGGCATAGGGGGCAGAGTTAATCTAAATAAACTTATTTTTTACCTCTTTTAAATATTTTAATTTTCCCCTCAATATCTTTTATTTTTCTATCATATTTTTTACAAACTCTATCAAAATCTTTACGTAAAACAAACCTAAATTTTCCTATATTATCTTTAATTATTTCTTTAATCTCTTTTTCTTTTTGTGTTTTACTTTTTTTAACATAATCAGTAAATCTTTTAATAAACTCTGATTTTTGAGACTTTACAAGCTCTCCTTCTTTAATAAGTTCTTTAGTTATTTTTTTTATTTTCTCATTAGTAAGAGAAACTCCTCCTAATCCCATTAAACTTATTTTTTTAATAAAATTTAGAATATCTTCTTGCTTTGATTCTTTTTTATCTTTATTTTTTTTTAAAACAATCTTTTTTTTCATATTATTTTTTTAAATTAATAAATATATTTATTTTTTATCTTCCCTTATATCTTTCTACAGATCATTTAATAAAATAAATTTTTTCGACCTTTATCTTTATATTTTAAATTTTTATTAGTCTTTTTTATCTATATCTTAAAAATTCTATTACTAAAGTAGTTGGATAGTACATATTATATTATATTATATATGTAATTACTAATCAATGGAATAACAATTTAAGTAGTAAAATAACAACGCAAAAAAACAAGAGAATAGCAGAGCACGAAACTAAAAAGCACAAGTAAAATTTTAAAAACTGATTTATTTATTGGCATTCATGATTTTCACAAACTGATCAATATCTCTAACAATAAAATCGAAAAGTATATTTCTACAAGGTTCATCCACATCTTTATTTAGAGCGTAAATTGGAATCCCGCAAGCAACAGCAAAACCCAACTCTAATGTGCTGCTATTTCCCATATAACCATCTTCATTGTAGATGAAACAGATATCTGACTTGCGAATGAGGTTAAATTGATGATGTGTTAATCCAAGGAAAGCACATTTTTTAAGATCACTTGGTAAATCATTAATACTTTCATTTTTGTTAAGGATCGGTTCTAAAACAATATGGCCATTCTCGCGAAGCCTTTTTCCAAGCTTACGAAGCTTACCATCAAAGCGTCTTGAACCGCAAATTACAATTTTCATACTCTTTAATTCTATTATATTTATATATAAATACTCTAATTAAACTATTATTTATAAATAAAAAACAAAAAACTACATTTTTTCTAATTCTTCAATTCCCAACAAATTTAACCCTATCTTTAATATTATTGATACTTTTTTAATTAATTCTATCCGTGCTAATTTAATATCTTCTTTATTTTTAATGACCGGACACTGTTCATAAAATTGATTAAATATTTGACAAAGCTCAAGAAGATAATTACATAAAAAATGAAGCGACATCTCAATTTTTGTCTTTTTTATTATATCCTCAAAAGAATCAATTTTTTTTACTAATTCAAATTCTTTCAGATGTTTTAATAATTCATAATTTATTATAGAAGAATAATCTTTATTTATCAAGTTTTTTTCTATTCCAAAATCCTTAATAAAAACTCCCTGTTTTTCAATTTTTTTTAAAATATTAACAATACGGACATAACTATATTGAATGTAGGCACCGCTCGCTCCATTTAATTTTAAAGATTCTTTAATATCAAAAACAAGATCTCTTTTTTTATCAGTTTTTGATAACCAAAAACGCAAAGCAGCAACAGCAATCTTTTGTGATGTTTGTTTTAGCCATACTTCTGATTCATCAGGATTTCTCTCTTTTGTTTCTTGATAGGCCCTTTTTTCTAAACTATCTAAAACTTCATCTATAGTTACTGTCCATCCCTTTCTACTCGAAAAAGCAAGTCGCTTTTGTTTTTTTTCTTCAGCTGTTAATGAATAACCACAATCTATTAAAGTTTCTGGCGTTAGATAAACCACACCATAAGAAAGATGAAAATACTGCTTCTGTCTTTTAATAATTTTTTGATCAATAATCTTAGATTGCGCTAATTGATTAAGTATCTCAACAAGAACTTCTTGTAAAAACTCTTGTCTTTTATCAATTACTACTATAGATAAATCATAATTGCCAAAATTCAATTTATCTTGTTTGTCATTTTTTTGAATTTCAGATGTAGTTGAGTATAAAAAATCATCATTAGGTTGTTGAACTAATGATTTATAATAAAAAGTTTTTTTTAAATATCCTAATTTCCATAAAGCATAAGCAATATCTTTAGCTAAATAAGTAGCCACTCCATCACTTTTAATTAAAACACAAATTTTATCTTTCATTCCTGCAAACTTTTCTATTCCTAATAAATCAAAAACTAAACAATTTTTATATTTACCTTGTTTGATAAATTTCACTTGTTTTATTTTCTTTATTTGTTTAAGAGTATCTGCTAATAAATCTAAATGTAAAATATCTGTTTCCCAATTATTAAGATTAAAATAAGAATTCATTCGCCAACAAGTTATCATCTGAGCTAACATACACTCCGTAGCATACTTTCTTTGTTGTTGAGCAATTTTACTTTCCTTATTTTCAATTTCTTTAAGCACAAATTCTAATTTTTTTGCAAATTCTGGATCTTCTTCTTTGTATGATAAGCTATCAGTATAAACCTGACCGCAATAGTGATCAAATTTCAATCCCTTTTTTTTCCAGGGAATTTTATAATTTAAATGAGCTATTAGATTGCAAGCTACATTATTTCCACTATCATCACCATAATTAACAGCATGAACATTATGCCCTAAAAAACGAAAAACTTGAACTAAGGAATCCCCAATACATATATTCCTAGCTTGCCCCAAATGCAAAGGTTTATTGGGATTAGCGTTCATATATTCAATAATCACTTTCTGCGTTTGTTTCTCACATTGCAAACTATTTTCAAAATTTTCCAAAACATTTTTTATATATAGTGTTTTATTAATAAAAACATTTAGATAACTACCCCTAACCTCTACTTTACTAAAATATTGATTTACTTGCTCTTGAGAAATAATATCCAAAAGCTTTTCTTTTAATTCTTCAGCAATATCTTTGGGTTTCTTCTGATACTTTTCTAGAAGAACTTTGCCTTTGGCAGGGAACTTGTTGTTTTGCAACAAAACCCTGTTTTTGCGAAGCAAAAACCGAACCTTGTTGTTTTCTTCGCTCACAATTAAGCTAAAACAAGGAAAAGACAAATCACCAAATGTTATATCTGGAGGCTTTTCAATCAAAGAATAGATTTTCTGATAATCGAGATTACAGATAGAACCTAAAATCTTAGCTAATTCAGCTTTAAAATTAATTTTCATAATATTACTTACTGAAAAGGTTTAATTTTTTAACACGGCTTTGATTCTCCTAATGCCAGCTCCTGAAGACTCTTGTTTAATAATTTTGAAAGATCCTAATTCTTTAGTATTATTAACATGTGGACCACCACAAATTTCACAAGAAAAAATCTCTTTACCCTCACCAATTTGATAAACCCTAACTCTTTCTTTATCATATTTTGATTTAAAGACTCCAATTGCTCCCATTTTTTCAGCTTCTAATAAAGTCATTTCTTTAAAAATCACAGACAATCCTTGATTAATAGCATTATTAACTATTTTTTCTATTTCTCTTATTTCTTCATCAGGAATCTTATTAGGATGAGAAAAATCAAATCGCAAACGTTGAGCAGTGATATTGCTCCCTTTTTGAACAATATGATTCCCTAAAACTCTTCTCAAAGCTTGCAATAATAAATGAGCGCTTGTATGCAATTTTATTGTCTCTTCTTTAGAATCAGCTAATCCTCCTTTAAATTTTTGATTAAGTCCTTTTCTTGATATTACTTGATGTTCTTTCATCTTATTTTTAAACTCTTCAATATCAACGCTATATCCTTGCTCAAAAGCTAATTCCTGAATAATTTCTATTGGAAAACCATAAGTGGTAAATAAAACAAAAGCAGTCTGTCCAGTAATCTTTTGATTGAAGTGTCTTGTTTTTTTAAATAAAGTTAATCCCCTATTAAGGGTTGAAGAAAATTTTTGATTTTCTTGATTAATTTTTTTTAAAATATTTTCCTTTTCTAAGAGAATATGCGGATAAACAGAAGACATTTGATTAATAATCAAAGAGACAAAATAAGAAATTTCAGAACAAGGGATATCTAATTTTTTTAAATAAATTACTACTCGACGAATTAAACGTCGAACAACATAGCCTCGATCTTTATTAGATGGCATTACACCATCAGCAATTAAAAAAACAACTGCTCGTAAATGATCAGCAACTATTTCAAAGCTCTTATTATAATCTTTATATTTTTTGTTTGATTTTTGCTCTAAGGCTTTAATTAAGTAATCAAATAAATCTGTTTCAAAAACACTCTTTTTCCCTTGGGCTACCATAGTTATTCTCTCCAAACCTCCACCAAAATCAACATTTTGTTGAGGTAATCTTTGAAATCCATTATTAGCTTTAATATATTCAATAAATACACTATTACCTATTTCTATAAATCGACCACAATCACAATTAACATGACACAACTTATTTTTAAGAACTGAATTTTCGTGTTTTTTTAAATCCGCTCCTAAATCATAAAAAATTTCACTATCTGGACCACCAATTTCTCCAATCGGCATTTTATCTGGAGTACCTGATCGCGACCACCAATTCTTATCATCACCATAATAAAAAATTCTCCCTTTTTGTATTCCATTTTTTTCACTAAAATCTATATCTTTTGCATCAATATTATATTTATTAAATATTTTCTTTAAAATTTTTACAGATTCCAAATCTTTATCTATTCCAATTTTTTGATTACCCCTATATACAGTAGCATACAATCTCTTCGGATCTAATTTAATTTCTTCAATTAAAAATTCAAAGATCCAATTAAGTTGTTCTTCTTTATAGTAATCTCCCAAAGACCAATTCCCTAACATTTCAAAAAAAGTGTTGTTTCTACTATTACCTATGCTTTCAATATCTTCAGTTCTAAATGATCGTTGAAAATTACTTAAACGATTGCCTTGTAAATGTTTTTCTCCTAATAAATATGGCAATAAGGGCTGCATACCAGATCCAATGAAAAGAGTTGATGAATCATTTTCTGGAATTAAGGAGACGCTTGGAATAACTATATGTCTTTTGGATTTAAAAAAATTTAAATATTTTTTTCTTATATCAAAAGAACTAAACATAATGCGAAAATAAAGACCTTTAATTTATAAAAATTAATAGATAAAAATAATACTAATAATATTATTATAACAGATAAAAAACAAAACAACAACCGCATTATCTATTAATGCGGCTGCTATAATTAAAACTCTTATTTTTTAAAAAATTTTTTATTTTAAAATAATTTCAATTAATTTTTAAAATTATTTTATTAGTTTTTTAAACCAATAGTAAGTAATTCCAAAATAACCAAGAGAAATTAAAACAAAGTAAACCCAAACTAGCAAAAAATCTTTTCTTACCTCTTCTATTCCTCCCCAAAGTATTACCTCGCAGACCGGCATTTTAATATATCCAAAAAATAAAAGTCCAGTCATTAAAAAAAGATGTATTAATGCTACCCAAAGACAAACTTTAAATATCTTTTTTTTATTAATAACGCTCTTTTTAACAACTGTTTTTACTCCTAATCTAATAGCATAAATCCACTGTCCAATAATAACTAATGCCAATAAAATTCTACCAATTAAAATATCAAATATTGAAAAATCAAATAATAAAACAAAAAGAAAATTCAAAAGGAGTAAAACTATAAATGTAATTAAGCCAATTATAATAATATTTGCCCAAATAGTTGCTACAATCCATGCTGTACTTTTAACTGGTTTTTCTAAATTAGAATTATTCAT
>CAYUUM010000004.1:0-11033 GCA_964447915.1 uncultured Candidatus Saccharibacteria bacterium
ATTTAACCTTATTATAATTTATGTTAGATTGGCTTTATCCAGCATTAGATATTTTAATAATTATAATTTGGGTTGTTGTTGTTTTTTCAGTAGGCGTTCTAACTTCTATAGTTTGGCTTTCTTATGTTCAAGAAAAATTTATAAAAAAACAAGAGTATATTTTATTAGAAATAAAAATCCCTGAACAAATTAAAAAATCAGTAGAATCAATAGAACAGCTATTCCATGCTTCTTGGAATATGTATAAAAATATAAAGGGATCTGATAAATGGATTAAAGGTGAACAAACACTTTCTTATTCTTGTGAGATTGTCAGTATAGAAGGTCTTATTCATTTTTTTCTAAGAATTCCCAAGGATCAAAAATCTCTTTTTGAATCAACTTTATATTCTCAGTTTTCTGATTTAGAAATTCAAGAAAAAGATGATTATGTTAATTTAGTTCCTGAATTAATTCCTAATCAAAACTGGGATATTGAAATCAATGATTTTATTCTTAAAAAAGATCATTGTCATCCTATTCTTTTTTATTCAGAAATTAACCAAGAGTATTTATCTGAAGATAAACAAGGAGAAGCGCAATCTAAAATAGCTTTAGTGAAAGAGGAAGGAAAAGAAAAGATAATAGATCCAATCGCTTTTTTTTTAGAAGAAATGAGTAAGATTGGTAAAAGAGAGCATTTATGGTTTCAAATTATTATTACTCCAATTGATAAGGAAATTCCTTGGAAAAAAAAAGGAGAGGAAATAATTAAGGCTGGTGGAAAAGAAAAAAAGTCTGAACCCTTTTTTAAGGGATTATTAAAAGCTTTAAAAAATTTTTGGGAAAAAGGTATATTTTATGAAAAAGCTTCTGAAGAAGACCAAAAAGAGTCTAATATTTTGGGAAAAGAAAAAGAAATAATAAAAAGAATAGAGCAAAAAATTAGGAAGTATGGATTTGAGTGTATTGTCAGAGGAGCATATATTGCTCATAGAGATGTATTTTTTAAACCAAAAGCTGATATTTTCAAAAATTATCTTTTTTCTTTTTCTTCTCCTTATTCTAATAATTTTACTATTTGGAAAGGGCCTAAAAACAAAAAATATATAGAAAACATACCTTATTTTTTTAATGATGAATTAGAAAAAAAAGAGATTAAAAAGGCAATAAAATTTCAAGATTATATTAATAGAGATCTATTTTCCAGAACAGCTATTTTTAGAAAATATTTTTCTAAAGGAATTAAAAGTGAACAAAGAGGCAGTTCTGTTCTTAATACAGAAGAATTAGCTACTTTATATCATTTTCCTAAAATTGCTGTTTTTACAGGAACTTCATTAGACAGAACTTTGCTTAAAAAACTAGAACCACCGCAAGCTCTATCATATGAATAATTATATAAATATATATACATAAACCCTAAACCCTAAACAATAAACAATAAACAATATCAAAATTCAAATGTTCAAAATCCAAAATATTAAAGCGTAAAGCGCAAAGCATTAACCTGAAACCTGAAACCTGAAACATTAAAAATTATTATTTTAGGTTTCACGTTTTACGTTTTGTGTTTTGTGCTTTACACTCTCTTTCCAATCATAACTCTTTTTACATTTTGAATTACATTTTGCTTGTCGCCAAAGGCGACTCCCCGCAAGGGCCTTTTTGATTTTTATTATATTGTTTGTAATTTTGAATTTTGATTTATTTTCTAAATTCCAAATTCCAGATTCCAAATTTTAAATTCCAATGATTTCTTGTTATTTATAGAGTAAACAACAAGGTTTTTTATGATTAATTTTTTTGGGGAGATTAATTTTCGTAATAAATATAAAAAAATTGGCATTAAACAAAATGATAGAAATCGTCATATTTATGTTATTGGAAAGACAGGAGTTGGCAAGACTACTTTGTTAAAAAATATGATTATTCAGGATATTTTGAATAATCAAGGAGTCTCTTTTATTGATCCGCATGGTGATGCTGCAGAAGAATTACTTGATTTTATTCCTAAAAATCGAATTAATGATGTAGTCTATTTTAACCCAGCAGATTTCAAATATCCAATTGCCTTTAATGCTATGTATAAGGTTAGTGATAAATATTATTATTTAATAGCCTTTAGCTTAATGGAGACTTTTAAAAAAATGTGGCCTGATGTTTGGTCAGCTCGAATGGAATATATTTTGTCTAATTGCATTATGGCTTTGCTTGAGTCTCCTAATGCTACTTTATTGGGTATTAATAGAATGCTAAGCGATGCAACTTATCGTAGAAAGGTGATTAAAAATATTAAAAATCCTTTAATTAATAATTTTTGGCGAAAAGAATATGCCTTGTATACTGCAAGATATGAAACAGAGGCTAAAGCTGCTATTCAAAATAAGATTGGACAATTGATTTCTAATCCAATTATTTGCAACATTATAGGACAGGTAAAATCAAAATTTGATATTAAAGAGATTATAAATAATAAAAAAATTTTAATTGTTAATTTGTCTAAAGGTAAAATTGGTGAAGAAGCAGCTATGCTTTTAGGTTCTTTATTGATTATTAGAATGCAAATTGCTGCTTCAGCAAGAGCTAATATACCAGAACAAGAAAGAGAAAATTTTTATTTATATGTTGATGAATTTCAAGATTTTGCTAGAGCTTCTTTTGCTAATATTTTATCTGAGGCTCGGAAATATCGTTTGTGCTTAACTTTAGCTCATCAATATATTGCCCAAATGGATGAAGAGGTTCTTGATGCTGTATTTGGCAATATAGGAACAATTATTTGCTTTAGAGTTGGGGCCCAAGATGCTACTTACTTAGAAAAAGAATTTTTACCAGAATTTGGGGGATATAATATGATTAATTTAGAAAAATATTATTTTTGTTTAAAGCTAATGCTTAATCAAACCACTCAAAAACCCTTTCTTGCCAAGGGACTGGCCCCTTTTACTCCTTTAAAATATTCTAATAAAGAAAAGATTATCAATTCTTCTCGAGAAAGATATACATTGCCAGCCAGTGTTATTGAAGCTAAAATTTTTTCATGGCTTAAAACTTAAAATTTATAATCCTATATAATCAGTATGAAATTAAGAAATTTAGAATCAGTTAATGTTTCAGAAATAAAAGAAAAGATTGTTTTGAATAGAGTGGATTATAATTTACCAAGCATTATTATTAAAGGGAAAAAGGAATTAGATGATTTTAAGGTTAGAATGAGTTTGCCTACTATTAAATATCTATTAAAACATAAATCAAAAATAGTTCTAATAAGTCATTTTAAAGATCCTTGGAAAGAATTAAATCAAACACAGCTTAAAGATAAAGATATTACAGTTTTTAAAAAAGAGTTTAGTTTAAAGCCAGTAAGTAAATACTTAGAAAAGGCATTAAAACAAAAAATTAAATTTATTGATGATTGTATTGGAGATAAAGTTAAGGAAGAGATTCAAAAAATGAAACCAAGAGAGATTGTTATACTGGAAAACCTTAGATTTTATTCAGGGGAAACAAAAAATAGTTTAGATTTTGCTCTTTCTTTATCACAACTTGGAGATTTTTATGTCAATGATGCCTTTGGTGTTTCTCATAGAAAACATAGTTCTATAGATGGTCTTCCAAAATACTTACCATCAGCAGCTGGGTTTTTATTAAGCAAAGAAGTTCAAGCTTTATCTTCTATTACTGATAATTACCAACAACCTTTAATAGTGGTTTTAGGTGGAACTAAAATTAAAACTAAGATTAAATTAATTAAAAATTTTTTAAAAATTTGTGATTATTTGTTGATTGGTGGTGTTTTAGCTAATGATATTTTAAGAGCAAAAAATATGATGAAAGGCAATTATTCTAATAGGATTGCTTCTTTAATCTTGGATTCAAAAAAAATAGTTTTGCCTATAGATATGGCTGTCTTAGAAAAAATTAATAAAAAGAACCTTGCCTTTGATAAGAACCTTGTTGTTCACTTTGCTCACAATCAATATAAATTTAAGATTAAAACATTAAAACAAATTAAAACAACAGATTTAGTTTTAGATATTGGACCAGAATCACAAAAAATTTTTAAGCAAAAAATCTTATTAGCCAAGACTATTTTTTGGAATGGACCATTAGGAATGATTGAGAAAGAGCTTTTTTCAAAAGGGACTAAAGAGATTGCTTTAGCTATTGCTCAAAATAATTCTTTAAATATTCTTGGCGGAGGAGAGACAAGTAGTTTTGTCATTCAAAATAATCTAAAAAATGGATTTAATCATATTTCTACTGGTGGTGGTGCTATGTTATTTTTTTTAAGTAGAGAGAAAAGGGAGAAAATAAAAATAATATAATAGATTTTTTATGGATCAGTTTAAAGCTATTAACCAGATAAATAAAAAGCAAAAAATAAAACAACAGTATGATATTATAAATATTTTTTTTCAATGGTATTATTTAGATAGTCTAAAGTCTATTCTAAAAAATTGGAAAAATTTTTTGGTTTTTATTTTAAATTATTTTTCAGTTAATCTTTTATTGAAAACCTTTTTTTCTCCTTGGAAAAGATATTATCAATCTTATGGCAGGGGATTTGATTTTAAAAAATATCTAAGCGCTTTTTTTAGTAATATATTATTTCGCTTGATTGGGATGGTTGTCAGAACTTTTTTAATTATAACTTGGATTATTGCTGAATTATTTATAGTTTTAATAGGGATAATTGCTATTTTAATTTGGATTCCATTACCTTTATTATTGATTGTCGGAGTCTTTATTGGTTTGCGAATAATTTTAGGAATATAAAAAAAATAATTTAAAAATCAAATCTCAAAACATAAACAAGAAACTTGAAACAAGAAACATTAAAAATTATTATTTTATGTTTTGCGTTTTATGTTTTATGTTTCAAGTTTTAGGTTTTGATTTTTGATTTTATTTTATGTTTTTTAATTTACAAAAATCAGCTATTTATCAAGCAGTAATTTGGAGAAAGTTTTTTTATATTAATAAAAAACTCAAAAAAGTTTTTTTAGTTCTTTTTTTAGTCTGTATTATTATCTTAGGAGTATTTTTATATACACAACAACAATATTTTATTCCTAAGGGATTATTAATTATTTTGTTTTGTCTATTAATTGGTTCATATTTAAAAAATGCTTTTTTTGAGAATAAATTAAAAAAACCCTTACTTGAGAACAGCTTGAAGCAGGCTATTGAGACTCCCTCTGAAATTAATTTTGCTTGTTTATTAAACTATGAATCTGCTTGTATCTTAAATAATTTATTAAATAATAAAAAATTTAAAAATAAAGATATTAAACAAATTCATTCTAATTTTTTGTTATATTTTTTATTATCTTTAAAAAAAAGCCCAGAAATTAATTTTATTTTGTCTCGCTTGTTGATTACTAAAAAAGAGATTCAAGAGAAAATTAATTTTAAAATAGATTTTGATTTGAATAATAAAGAGGATTTTATTTCGGTTGAAAAAATAATTTTTCGATCAGCTCAGATTGCTCAGCAAAACAAACAAAAAAGAATTAAGGCTGGTAATATTTTTACTGCTTTAAGTGAAAATAATTTAATTTTAAAACGAATTTTTATTGAAAAAGATGTTAAAAAAGATGATATTAAAAATTTAAATTGGTGGTTTAACTTTATTGAAGATGAAATTCAGCGTAAGAAAAGATTTTGGAGTAAAGATAATTTAGCTAATAAAGGAGCAATTGCGAAGCATTTAGCCTATGGATTTACAGTGACATTAGATAAATTTTCTACTGATTGGACTACTAATATAGAAGCTCAAAAAGTATCTCAAGCAATTTTCTTTCATTATCAAGGATTAGATTCCTGTGAAACAATTTTAGCTAAAATACGGGAAGTTAATAATGTTTTATTAGTAGGTGAGCCAGGAGTAGGAAAGTCTTCTATTATTTATAAATTAGCACAAAGGATTTTTTTAAACAAAAGCCTATCAGTTTTAAATTCAAAGAGAGTTGTCTTTCTTGATCTTTCGTTTATTTTTTCTCAAGCTTCTAAAGATAGAGCAGAAGCTATTTTAGATACAATTTGCCAAGAGGTAGTTAGAGCAGGAAATATTATTTTAGTAATTGATAATTTTCATGATTATATTCCTACTAGAGATCGTCCTGTGCCAGTTGATATTTTAAGTATATTTTCTTCTTACTTATCTTCACCAAACTTTCAAATAATAGCTATTACTAATTTTCAAGGACTAGCTAATGTTATTGAGCCTCATCCTTCCTTATTAAATTTATTAGAAAAAATAGAGGTCCAAGAACCATCTATAGAGCAAGTTTATCGAGTTGTGGAAGGAGCTGTTTTTTATTTTGAGCAAAGATATAATAGATTTATTACTTATCCAGCTATTAGAACTGTTATTGAATGTAGTGGCAAGTATATTCCTGAGAAACTTTTTCCCAAAAAAGCAACTGATTTTTTAAGTCAAGTATTTTCTGACATTGCAAAAGAAAAAAAAGAACAGATTATTTTACCTAAACATATTTATAGGGTCATTTCTAAAAAAATAGGATTTCAAGTAGGAGAATTAGGTTTAGGTGAAAAAGAAAAATTAATTAATTTAGAAGATTTAATTCATCAAAGAGTTATCGGCCAAGAACAAGCGGTTCAAGAAATTTCTAATGCTTTAAGAAGGGCTCGGTCAGAGATTGCTATTAGAAAGGGACCTATGGGTGCATTTTTATTTTTTGGACCTACAGGGGTAGGAAAGACTGAAACTGCCAAAGTATTAGCAGATATTTATTTTGGAAGCGAAAATAAAATTATTCGTTTTGATATGGCAGAATTTCAAAATGTTGATGATATTACAAGATTGGTTGGGACAAAAACTAATTCTGGTTATTTAACTACTAAAGTCAGAGAAAATCCTTTTTCTTTGATTTTATTAGATGAAATTGAAAAAGCTCATCATTCTATTTTAGATCTTTTTTTGGTTATTTTAGACGAAGGATACATAGTTGATCCTTTGAGAAAAAAAATTAGTTTTATCAATACAATTATTATTGCTACCTCTAATGTTGGTTATAAGATTATTTTAGATAGCTTCAAACAAAAACAAGAAAAAAATATTTCCATAGATTTAGAAAAGATTGAAAAAGATATTATTGAGTATAGCTTTTCTAAATCTATTTTTAAACCAGAGTTTATTAATAGATTTGATGGCGTCATTCTGTTTCATCCATTAGATAAAAACCATCTTTTTGAAATTTCTAATCTTTTATTAAAATCATTAAAAAAGAATTTAGAAGAAAAAGATATAGAGTTTATTATTACTAATGAAATAAGAAATAAGATTATAGAAATAGGTTATAACATAACTTATGGTGCTCGGGAAATGCGTCGGGTAATTCAAGATAAAATTGAAAATGTAATTAGTATGGCTTTACTAAAAGGAGAGATAAAAAAAGGAGACAAGATTGAAATTAATGCTCAAGATTTCGTTATTATTAAATATTGATCTAAAAAATAGCAAACAATAAACAAAACATGAAACGTAAAACGTAAAACAAGAAACGCAAAATAATAATTTTTAATATTTCAAGTTTCAAGTTTTAAGTTTCAAGTTTCAGGATTTATTATTTATTATATTATTTATTATGAAGATCAAGGATTTTTCTCAATCAAAACTTGCTTATTCTTCTTCTGATTTGCCTTCTTTTCAAAGACAACAATGGGATTGGTTTTGGCAAGATGGGCTTAAAGAACTTTTTAAAGAGTTTTCACCTATCTATGATTATACTGAAAAGGCTTTTAGAATTAATTTTTTGAATTATGAATTAGGTCAACCTCTTTATAAAAATGATATTGAAGCTAAAAATAACAATGCTTCTTACGAAGCCCCTTTGTTTGTAAAAGTTAGATTAGATATTCTTGAGAAAAAAGAAAAAAAAGAACAAAAAATTTTTTTTACAAATTTTCCTTTAATAACAGATAGAAATACATTTATTGTTAATGGTATAGAAAAAGTTGCTCTTTCTCAGCTAATTAGGTCTTATGGAGTATTTTTTACTTGTAATGTAGTTAATGAAAAAAAATTTTTTGGCGCTAAAATTATCCCAAGTAAAGGTTCTTGGTTAGAGATTTACACTGAACCGTCTGGTGTTATTTATGTGAAAATAGATAAAAAAAAAAAGATTCCAGTTACTTTTTTGCTTAAAATATTTGGAAATTTTAATGATAAACAAATTGAAAATATTTTTAAAGACATTGATATTGGTCCAGTTAAGTATATTGAACAAACTTTGGGTAAAAATCCTATTTCTAATTTAGAAGATATTTATTTATTTATATATCATAAAATACGACCTGGCAGTTTAGCTACTATTAGAATAGCTAAACAATTTGTTACTCAAATGTTTAATGATTTTAAAAAATATGATCTTTCAGAAGTTGGACGATGGAAGATTTGGCAAAGATTGCCAGAAACGCGACCAATAAAAAATCAAAAGATTACTAAGGAAGATAGATTGTTAAAGACAGAAGATATTATTGCCGTGGTAAGAGAAATTATTGCTTTAAATAATAATCCTCAATCTAAACCAGATTTTGTCGATCATTTATTAAATAGAAGAGTTAGGTCTGGAGCTGAATTATTATTGGATCGTTTAAAGGGCTCTTTATTTGCAATAGAAAGAAATATTAAGAACAAAATGTCTATAATTAATAAGGATAATGTTAGTTTAAATCAGATTATTAATCCTTCTCTTTTTCTTTTTCAGGTTAAGTCGTTTTTTTCATCTAGTCAGACCTGTCAATTTATGGAAGAAGAGAATCTTCTAGCTGAAGTAGAACACAGGAATAGAATATCGTTAACAGGACCTGGTGGTTTAGTTAGAGAAAGAGCTGGGCTTGAAGCTAGAGATGTTCAACCTTCTTTTTATGGTCGTATTTGTCCAATTAAAACTCCAGAAGGACCAAATGTAGGACTTGTAAATCACTTATCTAAGTATGCTAAAATTAATCAGTATGGATTTATTGAAACCCCTTATTATAAGGTTAAAAATAAAAAAATAAGTTCATTAATTAGATATTTAAATGCTGCTGAAGAGGAACAGTATAATATTGCTTCTGCTGATATCTTAATAAATAAAGATAATGAGATTATAGCTAATAAAGTTAATGTTAGAAAACAGGAAAAAATTCTAAAAAAAAGAAAAACAGAGGTTGATTATGTTGATGTTTCTTCAGATCAAATTTTATCTTTTTCTGCTGGACTTATTCCTTTTTTGCAAAATACTGAAGCTAGTAGAGGATTAATGGGATCTAATATGCAATGTCAAGCTGTTTCTTTAATTAAACCAAAAGCGCCTTTAGTTATGACTGGTGTTGAAAAAGAAATTGTTAAATTTATCAAGGGGAAATATGAGATAGTTTCTGATGTTAATGGAAAGGTTGAAGAAGTTGATGCTCATCATATTAAAATTAAATCTAAGTCCAATGTTTCAAAAACTTATTTTCTTAAAAATTTTATTAAAACTAATAATTCTACTTGCTATCATGAAAAACCGTGTGTCAAAAAGGGTCAAAAAATTAGCAAAGGAGATGTTCTCATTAGAGATGCTACTATAGATGAGGGATATTTATCATTAGGTCAAAATGTTTTAGTTGCTTTTATGCCTTGGAAGGGATTTAATTTTGAGGATGCTATTGTTTTGTCTGAGAGAATGGTTAGGGATGATGTCTTTAGCTCTGTGCATATTCAAGAATTTGATTGCGATGTCAGAGATACAAAAATAGGTCCAGAAATTGTTACTGCTGATATTCCTAATGTTTCAAAAGAAAAATTAAAAAACTTAGACATCGAAGGAATTATAAGGCAAGGTGTTGAAGTATTTCCTGGAGATATTTTGGTTGGAAAAATTTGCCCTAAAGGAAAAGATGAAATGGATTTAAGTCCTGAAGAAAAGCTTTTAAGAGCTATTTTTCAAGATAAAGCTCAATTAATTAAAGACACTTCTTTAATTTTACCTCATGGCAAAAGAGGGAAAGTTGTCTCTGTCAAAATTTTTTCTCGGGAAAAAGGACATAAGCTTAGTCAAGGAGTAATAAAAAAAATTAAAATTCAAATTGCTCAACTTAGAAAAGTTCAGGTAGGAGATAAGTTTTCTGGTCGTCATGGTAATAAAGGTGTTATTTCAGCTATTTTGCCTGTAGAAGAGATGCCCTTTTTAGAGGATGGGACTCCAGTAGATGTTGTTTTAAATCCAGCTGGAGTTATTTCGCGAATGAATATTGGACAATTATTAGAGGCTCATTTAGGTTTTGCTGCTCAAAAATTAGGCTATAATGCTATTACTCCTAGTTTTTCTGGTGCTACAGAACAGGAAATTCAAGTAGAGCTTGAAAAAGCTAATATTTCATCAGATGGAAAAGTAAAAATTTTTGATCCTGATACAGGTAATTCTGTTTTTAATAAAGTGGTTGTTGGTTATGTTTATTTAATGAAGCTTGGACATATGATAGAAGATAAAATTCATATGCGTTCTACTGGGCCCTATTCTTTAATTACCCAACAGCCATTAGGGGGAAGAGCTCAGTTTGGTGGACAGAGATTTGGAGAAATGGAATGTTGGGCATTAGAGGGATATGGAGCTGCTTCAACTTTATATGAAATGCTAACTATTAAATCTGATGATATTTATGGAAGAAAAAAAGCTTATCAATCAATTTTGCAAAATAAATTGGTAACACTTTCTTATATTACTCCTAATTCTTATAATTTACTTATTAATAAGATTAGATCTTTAGGTTTAAATATTCAAGTGAATAAAGAAATAGTAGAGGAAGTAGGGGAAAAACAGGAACAATAAACAATAAACAATAAAAAGTAAAGATAATATTGGAATCTAGAATTTAGAAAATAAATCAAAAATCAAATATCAAAATGCAAAATGCAAAACAGAAATCACAAATCCAAAATCACAAATTCCAAATAAATCAAAAATCAAAACACTCCCTGTCATTCTGAATGACTGAAAAAAGTGAAGAATCTCAGAGACCCTTCGCTAAACTCAGGGTGACACTTATGTATTATG
>CAYUUM010000005.1:0-10212 GCA_964447915.1 uncultured Candidatus Saccharibacteria bacterium
CTTTCAATAAAATCTGCAATTGCGCTAAAATTCATTAGAATACTATATCTAAAAACACCACTTAAATCCTGCTCAGCAAAATCAAATGGATTTATTGTTGAAATCTGCATATCTTCTAACGCTACATTAAAAAGAACTGTCTCGCCATCTTTAATTTTGAGAGCCCCATCGCCTGTAGTAGTAAAAGAATTTAATCCAAGCGTGTTTTGGATACTTTCTGCTAAAATGATATTTGCTTCATCTAATGTTGGCTTTGTTGGTGGTCGTGTTATAACATAACCAATGATGCCTGCAACAACAAGAGATATCCCAGCAATAATAGCTATAATCTTTTTTTCCATAATTCGATTAAAAAAATATTATTAATTAAAATTTAAAATTCTCTTAAATAAAATTTATTTTCAACCTTTATTTTTTATCATATCAAGGGAATAATAAAAAGAAATGTTGGGACTCGAAACATTATATTGGTCGTAAAATTAATCGTTCCAAGTAAACAAATCACTCCCCACATTGGTGTATAATGATCAATGGGATTACCTTTATCAGTTATATGATTTCTAGGATAGCCAACTGTTTCTCTTCCCATAATAACAATAGCATCCTCATCTCTCTGAAAACCAAAAATCCATCGCTCTTCTGATGAAATTGTCAATGTAGATCGCATTATGCAATAACCCCCCTCCATAGCTTTAACAGGAGACGATAAAAATAAAAAGAATAAATTATAAATCGTAACTATTAAAAATAATGACAAAATTAATTTAAAAAATTTTTTCATAATTTTTATCTTCATAATAACTATAATATTAAAAATTATTAATTATAAAAAATAAAAATTTTTATTTTTTATTTTATTTATTTTATTAAAAAACTCAATCTTTATTTTTTTACTAAAAATTTTTAATCTTTTTTATTATTTTAATTCCTTATTGTTATTATATTTTACTATATAATATATTTTATTGCAACAAAATAAAAACAAAAATATTTATACTATTAAATAAACAAAAAATCCCTTTGTTTGCTATATAAAACAAAGGGATTTTTAAATCGAAAAGGTTTTAAAAAATAAAGTTATATTTATTTTTTTAAAATACTACTACCCCGTTAGAAAGCCCTATACCTTAGACCAGGAATGAATATAATCTCGCCTTCTTATTTTTAAGAAAGTACTGGAGGTTAAAGCCCTGGCTTTTTTTAACAGGGTTTATATCATCGAAAATTCTGGTATTAGAAAATCAGGATCAAATGGCATATCAAATTCTTAACGGATAAATATAATTAGGATCAAAAGGAGGTTCAGGCTCTATCACTTCATATTCTTCTGGCGGTAAAATTTCAGGAACAGCATTGTGGTCGCTAAATTCCATATCCATTGTCATTACAATACTTATGTCTTTTACTACCTCTTTTATTCTTGCAAACATTGCTTCATCTTCTGGAGCCATTTCCCCTATCTCCTCTCGTATTATCGAATCCAATGTTAAAACAAGTTCATGTAAATTTATATTAACTGTTATTGTATCCTTTATTATAAAACGACTCTCTTGACAAATATAAGTTTCCGCATCTATTTCCATTGCTGCTTCAACAACCTCAACAACTTTAGGCCAATATTTCTCAATCTCTGCTATTATTCTTTCCTGCTCTTCTATATCCATTTCTATTTCTTCAACAAGAAGAGAGACAGAAGTAATAACAACATTTTTCAGTTCATCTAAATCCAAACCAAGGACAAAGTTATATGTTGGAATTCCATTAACTTCTGTATTAACTTCTGTATTAGGTAAAACTTTTCTAACATAAAAGACATCAAAAACATCTACAATTAACTCTTTCATATTTTCAAAGATAACAACTGCTTCTTCTTCTTCTTCTTTTATTTCTGGATCAATTTCTGGGTCAACTGGCATTTTGTACCATACCCCTAAATGAGGTTCTATATATCCCATTACTATATCTGCTGCAGGAATCCCAACAACATCTCTAACTATTTCTCTTAATCCTTCAACTTCAACAATTTTTATATAACTGTCAAAATCTATTGTTCTCATCTCTATAGTTGCTGAAACATTTGCCTCTTCAAGCTCTCTCATTATTGCTAATATATCCATATCAATTCCAAACATATTTTTTGGCATGGCTCTTAAGTTTTCTAATTCTTCAGGTGTTTTTACTCTTTCAATAAAATCTGCAATTGCGCTAAAATTCATTAGAATACTATATCTAAAAATACCTTTTGAATCTTGCTCAACAAAATCAAACAGATCTGTTACTGACATTTGCGCATCTTCCATTGCAAATTTATAAAGAACTATCTCGCCATCTTTAATTTTAAAAGCACTATTGCTTGTGGTAGTAAAAGAATCTAATTCAAGCGTATTTTGAATACTTTCCGTTAAAATTCCCTCTGCTTCTATTAATGTTGGCATATCTAATACTTGAAAATCAATAGATTGATCTCCTACTGTGACTGTAAAATCACCTAATGGATAGGCAATCCAAGAGTGAATAAACGGTTTAGATGCTCCAGGCACAAGAGTAACTGCTTCAAAAGTATAAGTATCCACAACTTCTGCTTCTTCGACTGGATATTCTTCAACCAGATCCGGCTCTGGCATAACTTTTAAAATCATAAGTTCAATATCTCTTGTTATTTCTTCATCTGTTTCATTTATAACAGTAAAAGTAATCTTCATCTCCTCATTAAGAGGAACTTTTTCAGGAGTTACTGTTAATTCCGTAATAGTTAATTCTACTGGTGGTCTAATTTCCTGTTCTGTTTGCAATGCTTTAAATATAACTATACCAGCAATAATTACCGCTCCCATCAATAAGCCAATTAAAATTTTTTTATCCATAAATATTATATTAAATTATTAATTATAAATAAAAAATATAAAAAATTTATTTTTTATTTTATTTATTTTATTAAAAAACTCGACCTTTATTTTTTATTGTTTGCAAAGCAAACAACAAGATTAAAATTATATTATATAGTATATAGTTATATTACTATCACAAAAAAATATATTTGTCAAATATTTATCTTTGCATACTATCATTGCAACATATTGTTTTAATTAAAAAAATAGAATTGAGATTAAATTAAATATATGTTAAAATATATCTATTAATTCTAAGAAATCTGACTCATTTAGATTACATTGCTCTCATAGCTTAATGGATAGAGCACAAGCTTGCGGAGCTTGCGATGTAGGTTCGATTCCTACTGAGAGCACAAAAACGCAAAAAACAAAAAAATAATTTAGAACAAATATCAAGACTTCTCCTTTCATCATCCTGCAAGGTTGCAAAGCAATATAAGAATCTCAGAGATTCTTCACTCCTTTCAGTCGCTCAGAATGACAATAGAGGAAAAGCGTTCAGAATGACAATAGAAGAAAGTGCTTAGAATGACAGCGAGGGAAAAAGTCAGAATGACGACAAGAAAAATTAAAAAATTAATAATTTTTTTATCTTATTCAATCTTATCCAAATAAATTTATTTTTATATGCCCCTAAGTCTTAATTCTTCCTTAGAAGAAATTCATGGTATAGGCCAATTCTTTATCAAAAAATTTAATAAAGTAGGAGTTAAAACAGTTTTTGACCTACTTTTTTATTTTCCTTTTCGCTATGAGAATTTTGCTAAAATTAAACCAATAGCTGATTTAAAATTAGGAGAAACAGTTACTATTCAAGGTATTATTACAGATATTAAACTTACCCGCACTTCTCGTAAAAAAATGAACTTAATTCAAGCCTCTATTCAAGATCAAAGCGGGTCAATTCAAGCTATTTGGTTTAATCAAAAATATTTAGTTAAAATTTTAAAAATAGGTCAAAAAATTTCTTTATCAGGAAAAATTGGATTAAGTTCTAAAAATATATTTATCTCTAATCCTATTTATGAAATAATCCAAACTTTCCACAAAATAGGACAAAATAATTATACCCACACTGGACGACTTGTTCCTATTTATCCTGAAACACAAGGACTTTCTTCTCGTTGGATACGACAAATAATCTGGTCTTTGTTAGTAAAATTTAAGGATGAAATTATTGAACCTCTGCCAGAAATAGTCAAAAAAAAACATCAATTAATTAATATTCAATCTGCTTTACAACAAATTCATTTTCCTGATTCTGCGAACATGGCTAAAAAGGCAAAAGAATATTTTACTTTTCAAGAATTGTTTATGATAATTTTAAGTGTTTTAAAAGAAAAAAAACTTCTTCAACAAAAAAAAGCACCAAAAATTCCTATTAATATTCAAATAATTAAAAATTTTGTATCTTCTCTACCTTTTCAATTAACAAATGCTCAAAAAAAATCTAGTTGGAAAATTTTAAAAGATTTGGAAAAGACATCACCAATGAATCGACTTTTGCAAGGAGATGTTGGATCTGGTAAAACAATAGTAGCTGTTATTCCTATTTTAAATGCTATTCAAGAAGGATACCAAACAACTCTTATGGCTCCAACAGAAATTTTGGCTAAACAACATTTTAATAAAATTTCTAATCTTTTAGAAAATTATAATTTAGCGATTGCTCTTTTAACTGGCAAACAAGATTTAATAACCTCTAAAAAATTAAAAGGAGAACTCATCCCTATCTCTCGTCGAAAAATTATTGAGAGGACAGAACAAGGGACCATAGATCTTTTAATAGGTACCCATGCTTTAATTCAAGATAATGTAAAATTTAATAATCTTGGATTAATAATAATTGACGAACAACATCGATTCGGGGTTAAGCAAAGAGCTAAATTAGGCAAAACTTCTATTCAAAATAATGATAAACAAAATAAAATTCCTCATTTTTTATCAATGACAGCAACTCCTATTCCTCGTACATTGGCTTTAACTGTTTATGGTGATTTAGATTTATCTTTAATTGATGAAATGCCAAAAAATAGAAAAAAAATTATTACTCAAATGGTTGAAGAAAAAAATAGAAATTTAATATATAAATTTATAAAACAGGAAATAAAAAAAGACAAACAAGTATTTATTGTTTGTCCAAGAATAAACCCTTCAGAAAATAATACAACAATTAATAGCTGGGATGAAGTCAAAGCTGTTACTCAAGAATACAAAAAATTATCAGAAAAAATTTTTCCTGATGTTAAAATAGCAATTATTCACAGTAAAACAAAAATTACTGAAAAAAATAAAATTATGCAAAATTTCCAAGCTAATAAAATAAAGATATTAGTTTGTACTTCTGTAATTGAAGTTGGTATTGATATTCCAAACGCTACTATAATGATTATTGAAGGTGCAGAGCGATTTGGATTAGCTCAGCTTTATCAAATTAGAGGAAGAATTGGCAGAAGGCAAAAGCAATCATACTGTTTTTTGTTTACCACTTCCCAATCATCTAAAGCTAATCAAAGAATTGACGCTTTAATTAAAGCTAAAAATGGATTTATATTAGCAGAGAAAGACCTTCAGATTAGAGGCGCTGGAGAATTCATAGGAGTAAAACAATCTGGAATTCCTGATATTGCTATGCAGGCTTTAAAAGATATTAGAATAGTTGAAAAAGTTAGAGAACAAGCCGAAGAAATTTTAGATCTTGATCCTTTTTTAAAAAAATATCCAATTCTCAAAAAACAACTTATGATATTTAAAGATAAAGTTCATTTTGAATAAATATAATAAAAAAATTCTGAGCAAACTCTGACTTCGCTAAAATCTGACTTCGCTAAAATTCAAAATTAATTCAAAATTTAAAATTTAAAATATGACCCTACGGAGAGTCGAACTCCGATTACCAGGTTGAAAACCTGGCGTCCTAACCATTAGACGATAGGGCCTTTAAAATTATTTACTAGTTTTTGCTTGTTCTTGTCGTAAAGAAAATTTTGGTTCTTGATTTTCTGCTAATTTTCTTTTTTCTAAAAATTCCTTTAAAAAATTAAATAACATTGCAAATAAAGGAACAATTAAAATCGCTCCTAATACTCCCCATATTGTAGCGCCAATAGCAACTGATAATAAAACTATAGAGGAAGGTGTTTTCATTGCTTTTTTTGCTAAAAATATAGAAAAAACATTATTCTCTAAAAATTGAAGAATAATAAAAATCCCTATAAAAATAATTGCTAAAAAAGGAGAATGAGTGAATAAGATAATTGCAATAAAAAATCCACTTAAAAGAGGGCCTATATATGGAATAAAATTAAAAATTGCAGCTATTAAACTTAAAGTAAAAGGATGAGGAGATCCCATAAGCAATAAAATCAAGAGTGTCGTTGCCCCAATAAATAAACAAGAGATTAATCTAATTCCAAACCAGTCAGTAATGTTCTTGCTACACTTTTCCCAAATACGAGTGATGGAATATTCATATTTTTTAGGAAAAACAAGTTTTAAAAATTTTTTCACTCCTTTATTTTCTAAAGAGAAAAAAATGGATAAAACAATGATAAAAGACATTGATATTACCGCTTTAATAATAGAAGTAATTATAACTAAAGGATCTTTTTCTGCAATCTTATCTCTTAATGTATTTAAAAAAGGTTCTATGTATGGAGCTATATGCTGAAATAGACCATTTTCTATTAAACTAGGGTCTAAAAGTTCTGGTAATTTTCTTAAATCATGAAAAAAAAGTTCTAATTCTTCAAAGAAAAACGGTAAGAACAGAGCACTAGTAATGATAAATACCCCCAAAAAAACTAAATAAACAACTGCCACTGAAATTAAACGAGGTATCTTTCTTTTATAGAAAAAATCAACTAATGGCTCAAACATAATGGAAATTACTAAAGCAGCAACAAAAAAAGCCAAAATGTTTCTTAAATAAAATAAAAAATAAAGAACTATTCCTAGTATTATTACTTTGATAATAGATCTCCATGTTATATCTAAAATAAATCTTTGATTCATAATTCAAGTAATTTTTTTAAATAGTTTTTATCATCAATTAATCCAATTAAAGCTAAGTTCAAATTTTTATTGATAAAAATATCATTAGCTACTCGTTGAATATCATTTTTTGTCACTCTATCTATTTTTTGAAAAATTTCTTTTATAGTGTCTACTTTATTAGTTAAAATTTCTGACCTCCCTACTTTTCCAGCAATATATAAAGAATTTTCTAATGCCATTAAAATATGACCTTTTAAATATTCTTTAGCTCTTTTTAATTCTTCGTTTATAACCTTTTTATTCTTAATTTTTTCATATTCTCTAATAATACCTTTCATTGCTTGAGGAATCTTTTTTAGATTTACTCCTGCTGCAGTACAAAAATATCCAACATCAGTATGCATAGTTACATTACTATAAATATAATATGCTAATCCTTTTTCTTCCCGAATAGACTTAAATAAACGAGAACTCATTCCCCTACCCAAAATAGTATTTAAAACTGATAAAACATATCGGTCAGGATGAAAAAGATTATAACCATGCACTCCTAAAATCAAATGGGCCTGATCAGTTTTTTTTTCTTTTATTGATATTGCTGGAGATTGCTGAATATCTTTTATTTCTTTTTTATTTTTTTCTGTCTTGTTAAAGTCAATAGTTATATTAGATTTTAAAAGATCTTTAAATGCCAAAGCTATTTTATTTTCTACCTTTTGATTTCTTAATATTTTTTCAGAACCAGTAACAACTATTACCATATTAGATAATAGATATAGTCTATTAAAATATTGGATAAAATCTGATCTTTGAAATTTAGTAATATTTTTTTTCTCTCCTAAAATAGAAAATCCTTTAGGCTGATTTTTATAAAGTAATTGATTAAAAACTTCCCAAACTTTACTCATCGGGTCGTCTTCATACATATTAATTTCCTCTATAATCACTTTTTTTTCTTTTTCTATTTCTTTTGCATCTATTTTAGAACGGATAATTATATCAGCTAAGACATCTAAAGCTAAATCAAAATGCTTATCTCTTATTTTAACCCAATAATTAGTAATTTCTGATGATGTTCCTGCATTAATCATTCCTCCAACTTCATCAATGCTTTTACTAATATCAAAGGCAGTTGGTCTTTTAGCAGTTCCCTTAAATAACATATGTTCTAAAAAATGAGAAATGCCATTATTTTTTTGATTTTCATAATGAGATCCAGCTCTAATAAAAACTGATAAAGTCATTAATCTTGTTTCTTTCATTGGGATTGTAATAATTTTCAATCCATTTCCTAAAACAATTTTATTCATTTTTTCCATATAACATATAATAAAATTCTATTCTAATCCTAATTTTGCCCTTTGTTCTCTTTGTTCTTTAATTTTTAAATATCTTAAACATGATCTTTTTTGAGCATTTTTAGATATCTTTGGAATATAAAATCTTTTTTTCTTAGCTGTATTTAAAATCCCTGATTTTCTTATTCTTATTAAAAAACGACGCGTTAATTGTTGCGATGTTTCATTTTTTTTTCTTTCAATCCTAAAAGCCATAATAATAAATTAATTTAATATATCTAAATATCTTTTTTAATTTCTTTATCTTCCCACCCTCCTATTAAATGTAAATGAATATGAGAAAAATGAGCAACCTTGCCAACATTAAAAATAAGCTTATAAGCTTGATCAATTTTATTTTTATAAGCCATTTTTTTAGCTATGTCAAACAAATGTCCTATTAACAACTGTTCTTTTTGATTAAATTCATCTTGCCATTCAATATGTTGTTTTGGGAAAAAAAGTAAATGAACTGGTGCTGCTGGGTATTTATTTTTTATACCAAGAACTTTTTTATCCTCATAAATTATTATACTTGATTCTTTTTTCTTTACAATATCACAAAAAAGACAAGGTATCATAAAAAAAGAAAAAATTATTTTATTTGTTTAAAGCCACAATATCTCTGCAAAACCTTTGGTACTTTTACAAAGCCATTTTTTTGTTGATAATTTTCTAAAATAGCAACTATCATTCTTCCCATAGCACAAGCAGTTCCATTTATAGTATGGACAAAAACTAATTTATTAGTAACTGGATCTCGATAGCGGATATTCAATCTCCTAGCTTGAAAATCAGTACAATTAGAACAAGAATGAGTTTCAAAATAACGATTTTGACCAGGAAGCCAAGCTTCAATATCCAAAGTAGCTGCTGACGGTTGCGATAAATCACCAGTACAAACTTGAACAACTCGATAAGGAATTTTTAAAAAATGCATAATCTTTTCTTCCATTTCTAAAAAAAATTGATGTTCTTTGTTAGATTTTCCTTTCTCACAAAAACTAAACATTTCTAATTTATCAAATTGGTGTACCCTTAAAATTCCTTTAACATCTTTTCCATAAGAACCTGCCTCTCTTCTAAAACAAGTAGAAAACCCAATATATCTTTGAGGCAAGGCTTTTTTTCTTAATACTTCGTTTAGATGCATTGCACCGATAGATTGTTCGGAAGTACCAACTAAAAAAAGATTATCCTTTTCAAAAAAATATTTTTCTGCTAAATCTTTTTCAAAATCAATATACCCCATTTTTTGCATTATTCCATATTTTATCATTACTGGTGGAATAATAGGAATAAAATTTTTAGGAATTAATAAATCAAATATCATTTGTGATAAAGCAAATTGAAGTAAAACTGCTTTGTTTTTCAAATAATTAAATCGTGAACCAGATACCTTAGCTGCCCTTTTAATATCAATTAAATCCAATTTTTCAGCAATTTCTAAGTAATTTTTAGGCTTAAAATCAAATTCTGGTTTTTTCCCTCTTTCTCTAATAATTACATTAGCTGAATCATCAGAGCCTATTGGAACATTATCTAATGGTAAATTTGGAATTTGCATTATAATAGAATTAATTTCTTGTTCAGTTTTTTTTTGATAAATTCTAATTTTTTTTAATCTTTTTTTAATATCTTGAGCAGTTTTAATTTGACTATCTGTTAAATTTCTCAATGCACTAATTTTATTTTTTTCAGCTCTTAAAAAATCAATTTCTTGAATATGTTTTATTCTCTTGCTATCTAAATCTATTAATTTATCCAAGTCAATGCTTTTTCCTTTTTGCTGACAAGCTTGTTTAATCTTTTTTAAATTTGCACAAATAAATTTAATATCAAACATAAGTAATATAAAAAATCAAAATATAAAAATCAAAATGTAAAATGACAGATTAAAATGTAAAAAAGCGAAAAGCGTAAAACAATAGTAAAAAAGTCAAAAGTCAAAATGCAAAATGCAAAAATATAAATCCTAAATCCTAATA
>CAYUUM010000006.1:0-3031 GCA_964447915.1 uncultured Candidatus Saccharibacteria bacterium
TTTTGAATTTGTAATTTAATTTTTTGAATTACATTTTGCATTTGAAGCTTAAAAATTAGTATTAATTTTTTATTTTATATTTTATTTTTTAATTTTTATGATTATTCCATTACCATCTGAAGTTAAAGTAAATAATAATAAAAAATTTTCAGCTGTTTTTGAAATTTTAGGACTTTATCCTGGATATGGCGTTGTTCTTGGAAATTCCTTACGTCGAATATTACTCTCTTCTTTAGAAGGAGCAGCTATTACTAAATTTAAAATTAAAGGAGTGCAGCATGAATTTTCCACAATTCCTTATGTTTTAGAGGATGTGTTATCTATTATGCTTAATTTAAAACAACTTTGTTTTAAGTTGCATAGTGAAGAAAAACAAAAAATATTCTTAAAAATAAAAGGAGAACAAAAAATAAAAAGTAAAGATTTTCAAATTCCTACTCAAGTGGAGCTTGTAAATAAAGATGTTCATATTGCTACTTTAACAGATAAAAAAGCTGAGCTTGAAATAGAAGCTTGGGTTGAAAAAGGCATTGGTTATTTTTCAGTTGATGATTATCGACGTATAAAAGAAGAGGAAGGAGTAATAGAGGTTGATGCGGTTTTTGCTCCTATTCGCAAAGTAAGCTTTGAAGTTGAAGATATGCGAGTAGAAAAAAAGGTTGATTTTGATAAATTAAGAATCACAGTTGAAACTAATGGAACCATTACGCCCGAGCAAGCGTTTATAAAAGCTTCTGAAATTTTAAACCAACATTTTTTATATTTAAAAGAGAGCATTAATAAAGGATCTAAAAAAAATATAAAAATTAATTGTAAAAAGTAGAAAATAAAAGTATATTAAATTTAAAATATGAAGAAGAGAATTAAAAAAAAAATAAGACTTAAGAGGGATCAACGCAAAGCTTTGAAGAAAAGTCTAGCAAGAGCAGTTTTTTTAGATCATTCTATTACAACTACTGAGGCTAAAGCTAAATTTATAGCACCATTTGTAGAAAAATTGATTACTCAAGCTAAAAAAGGCGATTTAAATAGTAGAAGGCGCTTGAATCGTTATATGTCTGATAAATTAGCTAAGAAAACAATAGAAGAGATTGCTCCTAAGTATAAAGAGAGGAAAGGGGGTTATACTAGAATTATAAAACTTGGAAGACGTAAAAGTGATAGTGCAAGAATGGCTATAATTCAGTTGGTAGAATAGGGCTTGTAAAAGGCCTAAAATACAAAAAATTTAAAAAGTTCTTTTATGAAAGATAAAATTGAAAGAAAAATATATGAAATTGATGCTTCCAATAGATCGTTTGGAAGGGTAGCTTCAGAAATAGCTATTATTTTGCGTGGCAAGCATAAACCAGAATTTGTTCCTTATTTAGATCAAGGTGATTTTGTAAAAATTAAAAATATTAGAGATATTAAAATTACAGGAAAGAAATTAGATGAAAAAATTTATTATCGCCATTCTGGATATATTGGTAATTTAAAACAAGAGAGATTAAAAGAATTAAATAAAAGAAAGCCAGGTGAATTTTTATATCGAGCTGTTTATGGTATGTTACCAAAAAATAAACTTAGAAAAGAAATGATTAAAAGACTTATTATTGAATAAATAGTTTTATTACTGTTAATATCCATACTGTTGATATCGGATGTCAACAGTAAATAACAGTGAATATTAAGTATAAGCATAATTTTGTATTTATTATTTAAAAAAAAGAGAATGATTTTAGAAAAAAAAAGAAAAAAGAAAATTAAATTGTCTTTATCGCAAAACAGTAAGGATTTAGAGATGAAGGCAAAGAGATTAAAGAATAAGATAAAATTGTCAAAAAAGACTGATATTAATAAAAAAGTCTCTGTTACTAAATCAAATCAAAAAAAAATTAAGCCAGTTGTTGCTAGTTCAAAAGCAAAAATAGATATTGTTCAAAATTTAAATAAAAATAACATAGCTGCTCGAGAAATGAAACAGGAAAATAGAAAAGAAAAAAAATCAGGAATTCAATATCGCGAAGCAATAGGGAGAAGAAAAACATCAGTAGCAAGAGTAAGAGTTGTTGAGAAAGGGAATGGGGTTTTTCTGATTAACAATCATCCTCTTGAAAGATATTGTCCTAATCTTTATTATAGAAAAACTTTAGACACAGTGTTAGAAATGATAAGAAGTAAAAAAATAAGTAATAGGCCTGATATTACAATAATTGTTAAAGGAGGAGGTTTTCATTCTCAATTAGAAGCTATTAGACATGCTATAGCTAAAATTTTATCTAAAATAGATGAAAAAGCGAAAAAAAAGGTTAAGCAATTAGGCTATTTAACCAGAGATGATCGTATGAGAGAGAGAAAAAAACCAGGACTTAAAAGAGCTAGAAAAGCCACTCAGTGGCGAAAGAGGTAATTTTGGTTATTATTTGACATTTTTAAAATTTTAATTATAATATATTTAAAGCAAAATATAATTAAAAATAAAATTTTTTTAGATTAAATTAAAGGTCGATCAAGATTGAAATAGTTTATATAAATATAGAACATAATATATAGTGATATGAATGCAGATATAAGCGATAAAGTATTTCTTGAAACTATAGTTAAGGCTTTAGTCAAAAATCCTAATGATGTTAAAATAGAAAGGACAGTTGATGAAATGGGTGTTCTGCTCGTTTTAGAGGTAAATAAAGAAGATATGGGGCAAATTATAGGTAAAAAAGGAAATACAATCAATTGCATTAGGACTTTAGTAAGGATCGTTGGTTTAAAAAGTAATGCTCGCATTAATTTACAGATTAAAGATCCTGAAGGTAGTTCATATAGAAAAAATAATAAAAAAGAGAATTCTATTGATAATAAAATAGAAGATTTAAAATTATAAATGCTTGGTTGCAAGTGAAACTTTATAAATTGTATTTTTTAATACAATTTAGAGATGGTGCTTTGTCGGCACTTTGTCGGTATTTCGTTGACACTTCGTTGGCACTGCGTTGGCACTTTGTTGGCACTTCGTTTAAACGATACTTAAAACAGTATCGTAATAAACAAT
>CAYUUM010000006.1:3131-5301 GCA_964447915.1 uncultured Candidatus Saccharibacteria bacterium
ATACTTAAAACAGTATCGTAATAAACAATGTTTGCAACATCGTAAAGAATTTTAAATCTTACAAAAGCAAAAAACCATGCTAAATTAGCATGGTTTTTGTTTTGTTCTGAATTAATGATTTTGTTTATTTCTCTATTATTCCTCCTCCTAAGCAGGTGTTTCCTTGATAAAAAATAGTCAATTGCCCTGGGGTAATAGCTCTTTGGGAATATTCAAAAATTATTTTTATTTTATTTTTGAAAATTGGAATTAAGATAGCATTTGTTAATTTTTGTTGATAGCGAATTTTAACTTGAACATAAATTTTTTTAAGCAAAGGTTTCTGAGAAATAAAATAATAAGGGAATAAAATTGCTTTTTGTTTATAAAGCTCTTTATTTTTTTTTGTAACGATTAATGTATTGGTATTTGCATCTTTTTTAGAGACAAAATAAGGTCCTCCTGCTAATTTAATCCCTTTTCTTTGTCCAATAGTATAAAAATGAAGTCCTTGGTGTTTTCCTATAACTTGTGGAGGGGACGAAGTTTGCTTTGAGGGTAAGAGTTTTATAGGACCAGATTTAATTCCTATTTCTTGTGATAAGAAATTATTCATTGATTTTCCAGAGACAAAACAAAAATCTTGACTTTCTTTTAAATAGAATAAATGATTAAATTTTTCTTTTTTAGCTATCTGATATACTTGTTCTTTTTTATATTTTCCTAAAGGAAAAATAATATATTTAAGCCATTCTTCAGGCAAAAAAGATAAATAATAGGTTTGGTCTTTTTTTTGGTCTTTGGCTTTTTTTAATTCATATTTTTGAGTTTGTCTATTTTTTTCAATATTAGCATAGTGTCCAGTAGCGATATATTTGATTTTATATTTATTTGCCCATTCAAAAAGGTGTTTAAATTTTATATAACGATTGCAAATTAGGCATGGGTTAGGAGTTTTGTTTTCTTTGAGTTCTTTCAAAAAATATCCAATAACTTGTTTTTTAAAATTTTCTGCAACATCAAAGGTATAATAGGGGACATTTAATTTTTCACATACATTTTTTGCAGTTTGAAATGATTCTTTTGTACAGCAAATATTTTCTCGTAAAAGATTTTTTTTATTTTTCCAAATCCCGTATTTTAAAGATAGTCCTATTGGATTCCATCCTTGTTTTTTAAGCAATACTAAAGCAATACAAGAATCTATTCCGCCTGACATACCAACTACAATTTGTTTATTGTTCATATTATTAATGAATTTAATAAAAAATTTTGACAATTAATAAAAAAAGAGCTATCCTTTATAGATATTTATATTATATCAGATAAAATAATATTTATGAAATTTGTTATTGCTAATTGGAAAATGAATTTTGCTATTTCTCAAGAATTTGATCAGTTTTTTAGAGCTATGAGCTCAGAGCTCAGAAAAATAGAAAATACTCAATTTAAACAAGTAAAGATTATTTTTGCTCCTTCTTTTGTTTGGTTAGATTATTTAAAAAAATTTTTTCAAAAAAAAGAAAATAAATTAAATTCTTTTAATTTTGAATTAAGTGCCCAGAATTGTTTTTGGGAAGACAGAGGAAGTTTTACTGGTGAAATTTCTCCTTTGGTAATAAAAAATATAGGATGTCAATATGTTATTTTGGGTCACTCTGAAAGAAGAATTTATTTGGGAGAAACAAGTGAAATGATTAATAAAAAGATATTAAAGACTTTTAGCGTAGGATTACAACCTATTCTTTGCATTAGTGTTGAAGAGAGAAATTTGTTCAAAAGCAATAAAGAAATATATTTACAATTAAAGAAAATTTTACAAGGAATTAACAAAGATGATTTAAAAAAGATTATTTTTGTTTATGAGCCGACTTGGGCTATTAGTAGTTTTGGAGGAGATACTTGTACAGTTGAAAAAGCAGAGCAGGGAATCTTGTTGACAATGCAATCTATAAGTAAAATATATCCTGAAATTGATATTAAAAAATTGAAATTTCTCTATGGAGGGAACGTTAATAAACAAAATGCTGATGCTTTTTTAAAAAATTTAAATATTAATGGTGTATTAGTTGGCAAAGCGTCTTTAAATCCTCAAGAATTAGCTAAAATTATTCAAACTGCGATAAAGTATAAATTATAAAATGCAAAACATCAACCTGAAACCTGAAACCTGAAACAACAATTAACAATT
>CAYUUM010000006.1:5401-9325 GCA_964447915.1 uncultured Candidatus Saccharibacteria bacterium
CTTGTCGCCAAAGGCGACTCCCTGCAAGGGCCTTTTTGCATTTTGATTTTTTTATATTCCAGATTCTAGATCCCAGACTCTAAATTATTTTTTAATTTTATTAAATAGCATAATATGGATATTAAACAAATTGATAAAAAATGGCAAAAATTTTGGGATAAAAAAAAAATTAATTTTTGTAATCTCAATGATTATACTAAGCCTAAATTTTATAATTTAGCAATGTTTTATTATCCCTCAGGGGCTAATATTCATATTGGACATGCTTATAATTATATTGGGTCAGATGTATATGGTCGTTTTAAAAAGATGAGAGGATATAATGTTTTTCAACCTATGGGTAGTGATGCTTTTGGTTTGCCAGCAGAAAATTTTGCTATTAAAACAGGCGTTCATCCTTCTATAACGACTAAAAAGAATATTGAAACAGCTAAAAAACAATTAAAAAAAATGGGGATAATGTATGATTGGCAAAAAGAAATTGATACTTCTTCCCCAGATTATTATAAATGGACTCAGTGGTTGTTCTCTGTTTTATATAAAAGAGGTTTGGCATATAGAGCTAAAGCTCCAGTTAATTGGTGTTCTGATTGTCATACTGTTTTAGCTAATGAACAAGTAAATAATGGATGTTGTGAGCGATGTAATACAAAAGTAGTTCAAAAAAAATTAAATCAATGGTTTTTCAAGATTACAGATTATGCTGAAAGATTATTAGATTATAAAGATTTGGATTGGCCTAAAAAAACTATTTTGATGCAGAAAAATTGGATTGGAAAAAGTCAAGGTGTAGAAATTGATTTTTTAGTTAAAGCTACAAGTAACAAGCAACAAAATCAAAATAAAGATTTTAGAATAAAGGTATTTACTACTCGGGCTGATACTTTATTTGGTTGCACTTTTATTGTTGTTGCCTTGGAGCATTCATTGATAAAACAATTCAGTCAATTAATTGAAAATTTGGCTGAAGTAAAAAAATATATAAAAAGATTAGAACATAAATCTGATTTAGATCGCACTGATTTAAATAAAGATAAAACAGGTATTGAGATAAAAGGAATAAAAGGAATTAATCCTATTAATGGTGCAGAAATACCTATTTTTGTTGCTGATTATGTTTTAATGAGTTATGGCACTGGTGCTGTTATGGGAGTTCCAGCTCACGATGAACGAGATTTTGAATTTGCTAAAAAGCATAACTTGAAAATTATAGAGGTTATAAAAGACCCTTATTTAAAAATTAGCTCTAAATTAAAGCAAGCTTTTGTAAATTATGGGATTTTAATTAATTCTGAACAATTTACTGGTTTGTCTTCAAAACAAGCTATAAAAGAAATTACTCAATGGTTAGAGAAAAAAGGACTAGCTAGAAATAAAATTCAATATAAGTTGCGTGATTGGCTTATATCACGTCAACGGTATTGGGGTGCTCCAATTCCAATTATTTATTGTGATAATTGCGGGATAGTTTTAGATGAAATTTTGCCAATTAAATTGCCAGATTTAAAAGATTTTGAACCAATACAAGATGGAATTTCTCCGTTAGATAGAGTAAAGGAATTTATTAATATTAAATGTCCTAAATGTAAAGGAAAAGCTAAAAGAGCTACTGAAACAATGGATACATTTGTTTGTTCTTCTTGGTATTTTTTAAGATTTATAAATCCTAATTTAAAAACAAAAGCTTTTGAAAAACAAGACGTTGAACATTGGTTACCGGTTGATCAGTATTGCGGAGGAGCAGAACATGCTTGTCTTCATCTTTTATATTCTCGTTTTATAACAAAAGTTTTATTTGATGCTGGATATATTGATTTTGATGAACCTTTTAAAAGATTAACTCATCAAGGAATGATATTAGCTGCTGAAGGTTCTAAGATGTCTAAATCTAAAGGAACAGTAGTTGTTCCAGATAATTATATTCAGCAATATGGAGCAGATATTTTTAGAATTTATATTTTATTTTTAGCTCCTTTTGAAGAAGGAGGGGTCTGGGATGATCGTAATATTTTGGGGATTAAAAGATTTTTGGAAAAAGCTATTAATTTGTTTCAATCTAAAAAAATACAACAAGGATTTGATTCTTCTTTAGAAATCATCATTCACCAGACTATTAAAAAAAATACTGAAGATATTAAAAATTTTAAATTTAATACTGCTATTAGTAATTTAATGATTTTATTAAATCAGATGCAAAAACAAAAGCAATTATTTTCAAATGATGTTTTGGTTTTTATTCAACTCTTAGCTCCGTTCGCGCCTCATTTAGCAGAAGAGCTTTATAGGTTTTACAAGAACCTTTTTTGCTTTGCAAAAAAGGACCTTGTTGCAGGTGTACCTTCGCGTTTAAACGATTTTCGCTACGCTTCCGCTCGCAATAAGGATAATTTTTTAGATAAAAAAGATTCTATTTTTTATACTACTTGGCCTGAATATAATGAAGAAAAAATTAAGCAGAAAAATATTAGATTAATTTTAGAGGTTAATAATAAGGTTCGTGATGTTATTGAAATAGATAAGGGAATTACTCAGAAACAGGTAGAAGAAATAGTTTTACAAAATCAAAAAATAAAAAAAAATATTGGAAATCAAAAAATAAAAAGAATAGTTTTTGTCCCTAATAAATTAATTAATATCATTACTGAGTAATAATAGATAATTGATTTAATACTTTGAATTTGGATGTTGAAAATTAGTCAAAGCTAGGTCGGACATAGCTTTAGAAATTTTTTGATATGAATATAAACAATAATAAAGGGTTTACCCTGTTAAATAATTTACTTCGTAAATTAAAAATCAAAGATTTGCTGAGTAAGGTCCGACCTTACTCAGAACTTTGTTGTTGTTTGTGATTTGTAATTTTAAATTTGTAATTCAATTTTATGTTGTGGGTATTATTTTCAATCGCAGCAGCGTTAATATGGGCTGTTACAAATATTATAGATAAATATGTGTTGGTAAAATGGGTTAAAAATCCAATTGTTCCTGCAATAATTCTTGGTATTGTTGGCGTATTAACAACCATTATTATCTATCTATTACAAGGATTTCAGCCCTTATCTTCTCTAAATATTGCCTTAGCTCTTTTTAGTGGAATTCCTTTAATGTTAATAACTGTTTTTTATTTTAAGGCAGCAAAAATAGAAGAAATTTCAAGAGTTGTGCCTTTATTTTACTTAGCTCCTCTATTTATTTTAATTCTTGGAGCAATTTTTCTTGGAGAAGTTTTTAAACCCTTGCAGTATTTAGGCATATTTTTATTAATAATCGGAGCAATTACTATTTCTACAAAAAACTTTAAAAAAATAAGAATAACAAAGGCCTCTCTATTGATGACTCTTGCTGCTTTAATGATATCTATATGGGCAATTATCACAAAGCATCTTCTTAATTATGCTGATTTTTGGACAATATTCTCTTATACAAGAATCGGCACAATCTTTATTTTAATCCCAATGCTTTGTTTTAGTTATCCAGACCTTGTCTCTACTACAAAAAAACATGGCAGAAAAGCGATTAGTATAATTTTTTTAAATCAATCTTTAGTTATCATAGGATCAATATTAATAACAGTTGCCACTGCTATTGGATACGTAACCTTGGTAAATGCTTTGGTCTCAGTTCAAGCATTCTTTGTTTTGTTATTTACTATAATTTTAGGTATTTCTTATCCTAAGATTTTAAAAGAAGATATTAAAAAATCAATCATAATAACAAAATTGATTGCTATTGTCTTAATGTTTACAGGGGTACTTCTAATAATCTAATAATAATTATTTTCTTTTATTATGAAATATCACATAATCACCTACGGCTGTCAAATGAATAAAAGTGACAGTGAAAGAATTGCCACGATTCTGGAAAACAAAGGATACCAGCTTGCAAAAACTGAAAGCCAGGCTGATTTAATTGTGATTAATATGT
>CAYUUM010000007.1:0-8933 GCA_964447915.1 uncultured Candidatus Saccharibacteria bacterium
TTAATTGTGTTCCAAATGCGGACAGATTGTAAAAAAGGATTTGTCTGTTCGTATCCATAAATGTCAATGCGGTTTAGAGATAGACAGAGATTGGAACGCAGCTTTAAACATTCTTAGGCTCGGGCAGAGCCTTCAGATTTCCTGAGAATTTCCCGACTTTAGTCGTGGAGAGTATCAATGAAATCAATGACAATTATAAATTATTTAATTATTTAATTGTTATTTTAAATTATGACAAGCAAGGTTCATTCTATTTATCAACAACAAAGTGTTTCTAAAACTTCTAACAAGAGACAAATTGCTATAGAAAAATATAGAAATATTGGTATTATCGCTCACATTGACGCTGGAAAAACTACTTTTACCGAGCGTATTCTTTATTATACTGGCATTTCTCATAAAATAGGGGAGGTCCACGATGGTCAAGCTATTATGGATTGGATGGAACAAGAAAGAGAAAGAGGAATTACCATTACATCGGCTGTTACTACTTGTTTTTGGAGAAATAGTAGGGATATAAAAAACAATGATAAAAAAAACAGATATCAAATAAATATTATAGATACTCCTGGTCATATTGATTTTACAGTGGAGGTTCAGAGGTCTTTGCGAATTTTAGATGGAGCAATAGTTGTTTTTGATGGTGTAGCTGGGGTAGAACCTCAATCAGAAACAGTATGGAAACAAGCTAATAAATATAAAACCCCACGTATTTGTTTTGTGAATAAATTAGATCGGATAGGTGCTTCTTTTAAAAGAAGTTGTCAATCTATTGAGAAAAAGTTATCTAAAAATATTGTTATAATGCAAATACCTATTGGAGAAGAAAAGAATTTTAAGGGAGTTGTAGATATATTAGAAAATAAAGCTTATTATTTTGGAGGAAAATTAGGAGAAGAAATTACTTTTAAAGAAATTCCTGAGAGTTTAAAAGAAATAAGAAAAAAATTATATAATGAATTAATAGAAAAGGTTGTTTTAGAGGACGAGATTTTATTAGAAAAATATAGCAATGAAGAAAATATTTCTTTAAATGAGATTAGAGCAACTTTAAGAAAAGCTGTTTTGGCTTGTAATCTTATTCCAATCTATTGTGGATCAGCTCTAAAAAATAAAGCAATCCAGTTAGTGATTGATGCAGTAATTGATTATTTGCCTAGCCCAATTGATAAACCTGTTATCCAAGGCTGGGATATAAAAACAGAAAAAGAAATACAAAGAAATGTAAGCGACAATGAAGTGTTTTCAGCATTAGTTTATAAAATAGCAACTGATCCTTATGTAGGGTCTTTATCTTATTGCAGAGTTTATTCTGGTAGTTTAAATAAAGGATCATATGTTTTAAATGCTAATACTATGAAAAAACAGAGAGTTGGTCGTATTGTAAGAATGCATGCTAATCAACGTGAAGAAGTAGAGAAAATTTATGCTGGAGAAGTTGGAGCAATTGTTGGCTTGAAGGATACTACCACTGGGCATACCTTATGTGATTTAAATAATCCGATTATCTTAGAAAAAATTAGTTTTTCTGAACCAGTAATTTTTACTAAAATAGAACCAAAAACAAAAGATGATCAAGAAAAAATGAGCGTTGCGCTTAGTAGGTTAGCGCAAGAAGATCCTAGTTTGTTAATTAAGGGAGATTATGAGACCGGGGAGACAATTCTTTATGGAATGGGAGAGTTGCATTTAGAAATCATTGTTGATAGAATGAAAAGAGAGTTCAATGCTGAAGTTAATGTAGGGAGACCACAGGTTGCTTATCGGGAAACAATTAAAAAAAAGGCTCAAGCAGAAGGGAAATATATTAAACAGTCTGGTGGTCGTGGGCAATATGGACATGTGGCGATTAATATTGAACCTAATTCAGAAAAAGGATTTGAATTTATAAATAAAATTAAAGGTGGAGATATTCCACAAGAATATATTCCGGCTGTAGAAAAAGGGATTAAAGAGGCAATGGCTAAAGGAGTAATGCATGGATATCAAATGGTTGATATAAAAGTTGTTTTATATGACGGCTCTTTTCATGAGGTGGATTCTTCAGAAATAGCTTTTAAAATTGCTGCTTCAATCGCTTTTCAAGAAGCAGCTAAACAAGCAGAATTAGTAATGTTAGAACCTATTATGAAAGTAGAGGTTATTATTCCTGCAGAATTTTATGGGAAAATTATTGGTGATTTAAATGGAAAAAGAGGACAAATTAAATTAGGAGAAGAGAGAAATGGCAGCAAAGTAATTAATGCTGATGTTCCTTTATCAGAGATGTTTGGCTATGCAACAACTTTAAGGTCTTTAACTGAAGGAAGGGGGGTTTTTACTATGGAACCTTATAAATATCAAGAAATACCAAAGAATATAGTAGAAAAGATTTTTAAATAACAAAAGATTTATATTTATATTATGATGCGTTTTAAAATAGAGACAAAGGGATTTACTGATATTATTGATATTACTTCTAATGTTTCAGAAATAGTACGAAATTTTGATATTAAAAATGGAATTTGTCTAATTTTTAGTTCAAGTTCAACCTCTGCTATTACTACTATTGAATATGAAAGTGGTGTTATTGAAGATTTAAAGAGGACCTTAGAAATTATCGCTCCGATGAATCAAAATTACAAACATTGTAAAAAATGGGGTGATTGTAATGGTTATGCTCATATTAGAGCAGCTTTAATGAAGCCAAGTTTAACAGTGCCGATTGAAAAAAATAAATTGGTTTTAAGCACTTGGCAACAGATTGTCTTTATTGACTTTGATAACAAACCAAGACAAAGAGAAGTTATTATTAAATTAATAAGGGAATAATATTAGATGAGTAAGATAATAAATAAATATTATTCTATGCAAAGAGATTAAATAAAACAGATTAAATCAAAAGATAAACATAAAACGCAAAAAGTAAAACGCAAAAAGTAAAACAACAGTGCAAAACTTAAAACATTTTTTCAATTTTGAATTTTGCTTGTCGCCAAAGGCGACTACCCCATAAAAAGAGGGGGTCATATTAAAGGACATAGGAACATATGGGGGTTATAGGGAATTTTTTAATTTTTTTGCGGGTGTAGTATAGTGGTTATTACATAACCTTGCCAAGGTTAAAACAGCGGTTCAATTCCGCTCACTCGCTATGAATAAAAACAAAAAACAGGGATTAATCCCTGTTTTTTTGTTTTTTGCAAAATTTTAACCAAAGTCCATTATTTTTTTTAAAAAAAATAAAGGATTTGTTTAAGTAGATGAATATTTGTGCTGGAAACCGGAATCGAACCGATATCTGAGGTTTTTCAGACCCCCGCCGTGACCAACTTGGCTATTCCAGCATAACATATAAAAATTATTTTTTTATTTTTAATATATATTTATTATTAATTAAATCTTCAATAACTAATCCAAAGCTTAAAATTTTTTTTCTTAATACATCAGCTTTGTTATAATTTTTTTCTTTTTTAGCTTTTATTCTTTGGCATAAAATATTCTGAATCTCAAATGTTTTTATTTTTTTTTCTAATTTAAGCAAATATTCATTATAACAATCATTAATAAATCCAAAAACAGTATCTATTTTATTTATAAAATTTGTAATACTAATAGCATCATCAACACTTATTAAATGAATTTTTTTATTAATTTGATTTATAAATTTATAAAGTGCAGTAAAGGATAAGCTAATATTTAAATCATCATCTAAGGCTTGTTCAAACTCTTTCTCAGAATTTTGAATAATTTCTTTTATTTCTTTTTTAACAAAGCTATTATTATTTTTTTCAATAAACTTTAAATTAATTAAAAAATTAATAAATTTATTAGTGATATTTTCTGCTTCTTTGAATTCATTAAAATTAAAGTTTAAAATTTGACGATAATGAGTTTTAATAAGAATAACTCTTAATAATAGGGGATTAAATCCTTTAAATATAATATCTTTTAGAGTATAAAAATTATCACTAGTTTTACTCATCTTTTGACCGTTGATTAGCAAATGGGCATTATGAAACCAATAATTAACAAAAGTTTTTCCTGTTGCTGCTTCAGATTGAGCAATTTCATTAGTATGATGGGGGAAAATTAAATCAACGCCACCACAATGAATATCAAAATGTTTACCTAAATGCTTTATAGCCATTGTCGAACATTCAATATGCCATCCAGGCCTACCTTGTCCCCAGGGAGATTCCCAATGTGCATCACCATCTTTTTCTGTCCATGCCTTCCATAAAACAAAATCAGCAACATCTTGTTTTTTATATTCTTGACTCTTAATTTTCTGACTAGCTCCTATTTTTATTTTTTTTCTATCTAAACAAGCAAGTTTTCCATAATTCTTGAAAGAAGCAATTTTATAATAAACAGAGCCATCATTAGATTTATAGGCAAATTTTTTTGAAATTAATTTTTGAATTAAGTTAATCATTTCAGGAATGTGTTCAGTGGCACGTGGCATTATATCTGGCAATTGAATATTCATTATTTTTAAATCTTTTAAAAATGCTTTGAAATAAAAATCAGTAAATTCCTTTAAAGATTGATTATTTTTTTGACTATTATGAATAGTTTTATCATCCACATCAGTAATATTCATAACATGCTTAATATGAAATTTTTTATAACCCAAATACCTTTTTAATAAATCACTAACAATATAAGCCCTTAAATTACCTATATGAATATAATTATAAACCGTAGGTCCACAAGTATATATAGAAACACAATCTTTTTTTATGGGTTTAAATAATTCTTTTTTTCGAGTTAAAGTATTATAAAATTGAAGCATAAATTTTTTAAAAATTGAAACTTAAAACCTAAAATTTAAAAAATTTGAAGTTTATGTATTTATATCTCAAGTTTCAAGATTGACGTTTTTGTGGGCACTAAGGGACTTGAACCCCTGACCTCCTCGGTGTAAACGAGACGCTCTAGCCAACTGAGCTAAGTGCCCATTTTTTTATCTTTGTTGTGTCCAGAGTGGGACTCGAACCCACACGCTCCAAAAGGGCACAGCCCCTCAAGCTGCTGCGTTTACCAATTACGCCATCTGGACGCTATTAAAAGAATAAAAAAATAAATTTAATCTAGTCAAGTTAATTATTATTTACTGCTTTATTTTGAATTACTTTTAGTATTTTTTTCTTTTAGTAATGATTTTTCTGATTTAATTTTTAAATTATCTTTTTTAATTCTTTTTTTTAATCTAGCTTTTTTAAGATTTACTTTCCTTAAATAATAGAGTTTAGCCCTCCTGACTTTGGACTGTTTTATTATCTCTATTTTTTTAATAAGAGGGGAGTGAAGAGGAAATATTCTTTCCACTGCAATATTAGCTACTGTTCCTCGCACTGTAAATGTAGCGCCAATTTCCTTTCCATGTTTAACAGCAATAACTGTTCCTTTAAAAATTTGAGTTCTGGATTTGTTTTTTTTATCTATTTTTTTATTTTTTTTATTTTTTGGAATCTCTAATTGAATTTTGACTATATCTCCTGGAGATAATTTTTCTCTTGTGCTAATGTTTTGTTGATTAAATAAGTTGAGTTTAGTCGTCATAATATATTAAATGTGAAATATAAACTTTAATAAATGAATTTAAACATTATGCATTTTATTTATGGGTATGGGAGGAATCGAACCTCCGACCTCCACTTTATAAGAGTGGCGTTCTAACCACTGAACTACATACCCATTGAAATTTGTTCTTCAAGATTATTATTTTATTCTAAATCTTTTTTCATTAATGATTTAATTTCTTCAATTTCTAATGTTTCCTTTTTAATTAATTCTTTAGCAACTTTTTCAAGTATATCTTTATTTTTAGATAAAATATTTTTTGCTTTTTTAAGCGCATCCTTAACAATAGAAATTACTTCTATATCAATTTTACTAGCTGTCACTTCAGAATAGATCCTAGGCATACCTAATTGCCTGCCTATAAAGACATTGTCTTCTTCTTCTATAAATACAGCTGGGCCAAATGATTTTGACATACCATAATTTTTAACAATTTTTTTAGCTAATTTTGTGGCTTCTTCTAAATCATTATATGCTCCTGTTGTAGCTTCTTGAAAAATTATTTCTTCAGCAGCATACCCCCCAAGCAAACAAACAATATCTTTTAATAAAGTAGATCTTGTTTTTAATCGATTTTCTTCTCTTGGAGTTTTAAGAATATATCCAGCTGCTCTTCCTCGAGCTATAATGGAAATTTTTGTAATTAAATCGTCTTTAACTAAAAGAAAAGAAACAATAGCATGTCCAGCCTCGTGATAAGCAACTATTTTTTTTTCTTTTTTTGATAAAAGATGACTTTTACGTTGAGGGCCAAGCATAACTTTTTCAATTGATTCTAAAAGATTTGATTGTGAAACTTGTTTTTGGTTCTTGTTGGTTGCTAAAATAGTTGCTTCATTAACTAAGCTAAATAAATCTGCCCCAGAAAAACCAGGAGTTTGCTCAGCAATTTTTTTAAGATTTACATTTTTAGAAATTGGTTTTTTTCTAATATGTATTTTTAAAATTTTCACTCTATCTTTAATATCAGGTAAATCTAAAACAGATCTTCTATCAAAGCGACCTGGTCTTAGAAGTGCTGGATCTAAAACATCTGGCCGGTTAGTAGCTGCCAAAACTATTATAGCAGTATTTCTTTCAAAACCGTCCATCTCAACTAAAATTTGATTTAATGCTTGCTCTCTTTCGTCATGTCCACCACCTAATCCAGAGCCCCTTCGCCTGCCAATAGCATCTAATTCATCAATAAAAATAATACTTGGTTGAACTTTTTTAGCATTGTTAAACAAGTTTCTTACTCTACTGGCTCCTACACCAACAAACATTTCTACAAATTCAGATCCTGACATAAAAAAGAAAGGGACATTAGCTTCTGAGGCAAGTGCTTTAGCCAAAAGGGTTTTTCCAACACCAGGAGGTCCAACTAATAATATTCCCTTTGGAATCTTAGCTCCCATTTTTATATATTTTTTAGGAAATTTCAAAAAATCAATCATTTCTTTCAATTCTTGTTTAACTTCTTCCAAACCAGCTACATCTTTAAAAGATATTTTTTCTTTTAAGCTAATCTGACGATTAAAAGTTTTTGTATTGGCTCTCATAAAATCAAATATTTGAGAACCTTCTTTTTTTATTTTTTTAGAAAATATCCAGATAATTAAAATAAATATTGCGAGCGGAGCAAAAAATATCAAAAATAAACTAAGAATATGAAAAAATTCTTCTCGTTCTTTTTCAACAACTAGCTCTATGCGTCGCATTTCTTTTTCAATTATTTCTTCTTGAACACCTAATTGTTTTAAAGTTTCAAAAATATTTGTTTCTGGCATTAATCGTGTCTTGAATCTATATTCATCTTGATAGATAAAAATATTATCATTTATTATTCTAATTTTTGTTATTTCTTGTTGTTCAAAAATCTTTACAAATTGTGTTAAATCAATTTCTTCATATTCATCTCTTCTATGATGTTGAAATAAAACAAAAATTAAGGATAATATAAAAAATATTAGAATAGTTGTAATAAAAAATTTTGAAAATTTCTTTTGTTTTGCTTTTTTCTTTATTTGTTTTATATTTTTATTTTTTGGAATTTTCATTTATTATTCTATTTATTATAAATTAAATATTTAGATTCCTTTACTAAAAACTATGATATTCTTTTAAAGAGAGGTCTAAAGTATATATAATTTTTTATTTTTTTTCAATTTTTGTATTTTTATTAAACTTTAATATCAGTCTATGTTTTTCTATATCTATATTTATAACTTGAAATTTATATTCTTTATTTATAGTCAAGTTTTTTTCCATTTTATCTCTAGAATAATCAAAATTAGAAAGATGAATTAATCCCTGCACTCCTTCTTTTACAATTATAAAAGCACCATAAGGAGTAAATTTAACCACTGATCCTGTTATATAATCATTTTTTTGATATTTATCTTGAATCTCTTTCCAAGGATTCCTTTTAAGAGCTTTTAAGGAAAGAAAAATCTTTTCATTCTCTATTTTCACTATCTTAGCTTTAACCTTATCTCCTACTCTAAATATATTGTGAATTTTAGTAACAAGTTTCCAATCAATTTCAGATTTATGAATAAATCCTTCAATTTCTCTAATATTTTCTAAACTATCTTTATCTTGGGCATCTTGAGGAACTTGTTTATTGGGAAACTTAATAAATAAACCAAAATCAGCTAATCCACTGATTCTGCCTTCTACAATTTCATTTTCTTTCCAAGATCGTAGAGCTTTAATAATTTTTTCTATTTCTCTATTTTTTTCAGAAAGAATAATTTTTTCTTCTTGTTCATTTAAATCAAGAATCGTGACAGTAAAAATTTTTCCAACAAATTCTTGAAGCTTTTTAACAATTTGAGATATATCATTGTTTTTTATTCTTGGATAATGATTAGAAGACAATTGAGATAAAGGTAAAAAAGCAGAGAGTCCTTCGACTTGCGTTAACAACCCTCCTTTATTAAATTCTAAAATCTTAACTTTAATATTTTCTTTATTTAATTGTTTTTCTTTTAATAATTTCCACAATTCAGTTTTAATAATTTTCTTTAGAGAAAGTTCGATATAACCGTCTTGATTTTTAAAATTACTAACTTGAGCCTTAATTTCATCTCCTGCTTGAATACTCTTTAATTGTTTCTTAACACTTTTAAATTCTTTTCCATGAATTAAACCTATACCTAAAAACCCTAAATCAATAAATAGCTTTGATTCTTTCTTCTCTAAAACCTTTCCCTTAACTATCATTCCTTCTTTAAAATTATCAAGCATTTTTAAGCTTGGTTCTTGTTTTTTCATATTTTTTTTAATTATAGTTTCTTTATTCATTATATAATATATGATAATATATGGCGTCCAGCTCCGCTGGACTTAAACGATGTTATACATCGTCGGGCGTCCAGCTC
>CAYUUM010000008.1:0-5775 GCA_964447915.1 uncultured Candidatus Saccharibacteria bacterium
TTTTTATGAGCGGGGTTTAACCCCGCTCAGTTTATTCTCCTTTAATAATTATTAAAGGCAATAACTTAGCTACTTTTTTAGACAAATCAGCTTGATGAACTACTTCTATTACTTGATCAATATCTTTATAAGCCATTGGCGCTTCTTCAGCAATTCCTCTTAAAGAATGAGATTTAATAATAATACCCTGTTGATTTAATTTCTCTTTTACTTGTTGACCAGAAATTTCTTTAATAGCTCGATGGCGAGACATTGCTCGACCAGCACCATGACAAACAGTATGCCAAGCTTGTTTAGATTTCTCAGTCCCTGCCAAAACATAAGAAGCAGTTCCCATTGTTCCAGGAATCAATACTGGCTGCCCAACTGCTTGATATTGCTTTGGAATTTCTGGGTGATTAGGAGGAAAAGCTCTAGTTGCTCCTTTACGATGAACTATGAGTTTTATATTTTGGCCATTTACCCTGTTAAATAATTTTGCCTTTGGCAAAATTGCTGCAGAGCAGCATTTAGCAGGGTAAACCTGATGTTCTTCAATTTTAGCAATGTTATGAGCAACATCATAAAGTAATTCTAAATCATCTGAAGGGCTGAAAGCCTTTTTCCAAGCCATCCTTAAATAATAAGTAATCATTTGGCGATTCACCCAGGCATAATTAGAAACAGCTGACATAGCTTTAAAAAATCTCTGTCCCTCAGGAGAGCTAAAAGGAACACAGGCCAATTCTCTATCTGGCAATTTTATTTTATATTTTGACATAGCCTGCATTACTATTTTTAAATAATCAACACAATTTTGATGTCCTAATCCTCGACTGCCAGTATGAACCATTACTACAATTTGTCCTTCAAATAAACCAAAAACCTGAGCTACTGATTTATCAAAAATTTGATTCACTTTTAATATTTCACAAAAATGATTACCACTACCTAATGTTCCTACTTGGTTCCGACCTCTATTTTTAGCTTTATCAGAAACACAAGAAGCATCAGCCCATTTCATTTTCCCTTGCTCTTCGCAATTCACAACATCTGTCTTGTTTCCATAACCCTGTTCCACTATCTTAGGCACTCCTTGTTCTAAAATTTGATTAATTTGTCCAATACTAAGCTTTATTGTTCTTCCTTTTCCCAACCCAGAAGGTACTTGTCTTTGTATTTCAGTTCCTATTTTATCCAAATATGAACCAATCTCTTTGTAAGTAAATTTTGATTTCAATAATCTAATCCCGCAATTCTCATCATACCCAACAAAACCAGGTGAAATAACACCATCTGGCAATTTCATCGCCCCTACTCCACCAATAGGAGGACCATATCCTGAATGAATATCAGGCATTGCAATAGCATATTTGACAATACCTGGCAATGTTGTAGAATTAATTAATTGATTTAAAGCATTGGTTTCTATATTTTGCAACATCTTTTCTGAAGTATAAATCCGAGCTGGCACATTCATATCTGATCTAAAACTTTGAGGAATTTCAAACAACCAATTATCTATTTTTTTTAAATTTTGTTTTATATCCATAAAAATTTAAACACTAAATCCAAAACAAGCATTTTAACAATTTTCCTTGTGTCGCTAAAGACGATACCCCTTTGTCGTTAAAGACGACTCCTCTTTGTTGCCAGAGAAGGCAAAACTCCCCTGTTAAAGGGGCATAAGGAGCATAAGGGCATAGGGGGGCATAGGGGCCTTTTTGATATTTGATTTTTGATTTTATTTCTGAGTAAGGTCCGACCTTACTCAAATTGCTCAAGTTTTCAAACTTTAAAAAACGTAAAGAGCAAAGCATTAGCTTGAAGCTTGAAATATTAAAAATTATTATTTTAGGTTTTAGGTTTTAGGTTTTATGTTTTGAATTTTTAATGTGTTGAATTTTGATATTGTTTAATGCAAGCGACAACGTAGCGTTCTTTAAAAAAACTTTAGTTTTTTAAGGCGGACTTAGGATTTAGAGTTTAGAGTTTAGGATTTAGAATTTAGGATTTATTTGTTATCTTTTATCTTTATATTTTTCAACTGCCTGAACAGGACAAATATCAATTAATTCGTCTTGATCTTTTAATGCTTCTTGATCAATTATTGTTGCTTTTCCGTCTTCCCCTATTTCTATTGCTCCATTAGATATAGCAACACATCCTCCACAACCAATACATTTATCTTTATTTATTTTATAAGTCATAATAATAAACTTTAAACCTAAAATTTTACTTGATTTATAATCTTTTCTTGATTTAAAAACTGCTTAATAGAGCTTAATGTTTGACTATAAATACTTTTCATAGAATGTTCAGTATAAAAAGCAATATGTGGAGTAGAAATAACATTAGGAAAGCTAACTAATTTTTGAATTTCCTTATTTTTACTTATCATCTTATCCTCAGATTCTAAAACATCCAATAAAACATAAGCAAATTTATTATTTTTAATTGCCTCAATAAGATCTGATGTTTTAATTATAGGACCTCGAGCAGTATTGATTAAAATAACTCCATCTTTCATTAAAGCAATAGTCTTGGAATTAATCATATATTGAGTGGTAGGTAAAAGTGGAGTATGTAATGTAATAATATCACTATCTCTAAAAATTGTTTCTTGATTGACATATTGGACTTGATACTGTTCTATTATTCCCTTATTTTTATAAATATCATTAGCCAAGATATTCATTTCAAAACCAGATGCTATTTTTGATACAATTGAACCAATTTTACCAACACCTATAATGCCAATCGTCTTATTTTTTAAAGACATACCCCCCAATCCCTCATAAGCAAAAATACCCTCTTTTACCCTTTTGTCAGCTTCTCTTATTCTACGAATTGCTGATAATAAAAGAGCAAAAACATGCTCAGCAATGACATGAGAACCATAATCAGGCACATTAGCTAATTGAATATTATGTTTTTTCAAATAATCAAGAGAGATTTTATCATAACCAACCCCTCTCATTGCTATCATTTTTAAATTAGGCATCTTACTAAGAATCTTTGCAGTAACCATAGAATAGACAAAAACAGAAATAATTTCAGCATCAGCACATTTTTCAATAATGCCCAAATCATGTATCCGTTCCTCAAAAATAACAGCATTAGGAAAAATCTTTTTAATTTTTGCAATATTTTCTTTTTCTACCTCAAAGAAATAAATTTTAGAATTCATAAATTAAAATTTTAAAAATATTTTTATGTTTATTACAATTATTATAAATAATTATAATGAATATAGTATAATTAATATAATTATATAATAAGTTAATTTTTTTATCTTTTACAAACTTTTATGAAAAAATATCAATTACTTGAACATCAAGCTGATTTAAAAATAAAAATTTTTGGCAAAACAAAAGAACAATTATTTGCTAATGCTCTTTTTGCTATGACAGAAAATATAAGGCCTAAAATAAAAAGACCAATAGAAATAACAGAGCAAGAGATTAAAATTGAAGCAAGTAATTTATTGATTTTATTAGTTGATTTTCTAAATGAAGTTCTCTATTTAACGCAAGTTAATAATAAGGCTTATTTTAATATAAAATCTATTAATTTATCTAAATCCTCATCTTTAAAAAAAGTAAGAATTAAGACAAAACTGATAGGCAAAGATGTGTTATCTTTTGAACAAGATATTAAAGCAGCGACTTATCATAATTTAAAATTTTATCAAACACAACATAATAATTGGGAAGCAATAGTATTATTTGATATTTAAAAATCCTTATTTTAAATAATATTTATTAATATTTTTTTCTTTTTAAAATTATTTTTTTTAATCTTTCCCCTTGTTTTTTCTTTATTTTCTCTTCTTTAATAATCTTTTTTATAAGCTTTTGCTGTACTTTCATTTTTGGCAAATAATCTTTTTCCAATACCTCAAGACGTTGGCTGAGCAAATCAGGTAACAACAATGATTTATCTTTATTAATCCTTTCTTTAATCTCTTTAATTTGTCCTTCTGTCTGACGAAGAAAAATATCAAAAAACCTCATCTCGTTATTTGATAAATCTGAAGTAAAATTATCCATAAATTTTCTTATAACTCCATCCCTAAAACCAATACAAAATGCTGGAATGTTTTTTTCTTTTCTCTTTTTTAAACTAAAAAAGTCCAATTTTCCACCTCCAAAATATAGATTTCCATTAAGAATAGATTTTTTCCTGTCAGATAATTGCTTCTCTCCTGTTTTAGAAATAATTATTCTCATTAGATCTATAGCACATACAATATTTTTTGTTTTTCCATCTACAATAAAAATATCTACTCCATTAAATAAATCATCGTATCCTGATGTCCGGCAAACATAAAAATCATTACTTGTAATCTTATTAATCACTGCCATAAAAAATTTTTGAAAATTTTCTTCTTCTTCATTATAATATTTAACCATCTCTTCTATTGTCCTTTTCCCTGCTCCTTTTCCAAGCATTTTTCTTATTCTGTGCTTAGATTTTTCATTAACTTTGATTTTCTTTTCTTTAAATCTATGCAAATATTCTTTAACAAACCTGATTTCGTCTTTTGAAGAATATTCCTCTTTTAAAAAAAAACTCATATCAATAGAACCATTTTCTTTCAAAGGAAAATCACTTTCTTTACTTATTATAGAGGAAATCACTTTAATATGATCTTCCAATGCTTTAATTCCTGTTTCTCTTTTTTCTCCTATATTTTCCCTTTCTTCTTCTATGCTTGAATCTGGTTTATCATTATCTGGATTTAATGATGAATCTTTGTCAAATGGTAAATCTAAAGATTCATTATTTCTCTCATCAATCATATATTGCTAATAAGCATTAAATAAACAAATCACAGCAAATTAATATCTTTGCCTCATATTAATATATTATACCCTTTAATTAACAAAATATCCAGAGATATAAAAATTAACTCATAATAATACTAATGCTACCTAACTCTCTATACTTCCTCCTAAATTTAAATTTTAATTCAAAATATGGTATAATAAAAGAATAGAATATTGATTGTAAACATTATAATTATATATATCTTTAATCTAATTTAATTTATGAAAGCCAAAGTAAAAAAAAGGATAACAAAGATTATAATTATTATTATCGCAACTTTAACATTTGCCAGTATGGTCTTATCTGGACTATTGATGTAAAAAAACAAAGAGTAAAGAACAAAAGGCAAAAATACAATTCTTTACATTTATATGATTATCAAAAATAAAAAGGCATATTATAACTATCATATCTTAAAAACTTTTCAAGCTGGAATATGTTTAGAAGGACAAGAAGTAAAATCTATAAAAAATCAACGCATTAATCTTGATGGTAGTTTTATAAAAATAAAAAATTCTGAAGCCTTTCTTTATAATATGACTATTCCTCCATATCAGCCAAATAATATGTATAAAAAATATATTCCTGATCATCCTAGAAAACTACTTTTAACTAAAAAAGAACTTAAATTTTTGATTGGAAAACTAGAACAAAAAGGACTGACAGCTGTTCCTCTTTCAGTATATACTAAAAAAAGATTAATAAAAATTGAAATAGGAGTTGTCAAGGCAAAGACTAAGCAAGATAAAAGAGAAATTATTAAAAAACGGGACCAACAAAGAGAAATTAGAGAATCTTATTAGATTATAAAATCAAAAAACCAGAGCTAGGTCCGACCTAGCTTTAAATTTCACAGCAAGCGAAAAAGGCAACAAATTCTTTCATTCATTACGAAAACAAGGCAAGCAAGGCAGGGGGTTCAAGTGTTTGTATGCAGTATTAAAATAATTTTATTTTTATTTT
>CAYUUM010000008.1:5875-8555 GCA_964447915.1 uncultured Candidatus Saccharibacteria bacterium
TAAAAAAGGGGATGTTTTAGTTTTGACAAGGTTATTTAGTGAATATACTCAAGTTAGGAATCTGTCCTAAATAAAACAGAACAAAAAAATAAGTGCAAACTTTAAACAACCTGCTTTAGCTTACGCAAATGCGTAATTGTTAAGGCCGTCTTAATAATTGATTCTCAATAAATTGTTATAGGCGTCATATTCTTGAGATAAATGTTTTTCTTTCTTAGTTAGCAAAAACATTGAAATTAAATAACTAAGCTCTGAATTGTACAGTTTATCTAATTTACTGCAATTCACTTTTTAATTAGATTATTCTTGTAAAAAGTGTATTTATTTTAAACCTTGGACGCAGGGGCAGTACCTGCCATCTCCACTACTATCTTTATTTAGAGCAAAGATTTTAATTATTGGGAAAAAGTTCCCTATTTTTATTTTAGAAAAACTTTTTTTATCTTTTAAAAAATAACCTATTTTTTTAAAAATTAAAGTAAGATTCCTTGTTTTACAATTATAATTGTTAAAAATGAGAAGAAGAAAATATCGTCGCTATAAACAACCAATAAAACCTGATAAAATATTTAAAAATCAAGAAATTTTATTTGATGAAATTAGGGTAGTTGACCAAACAGGAAAGCAACTTGGTATAATGAATAAAAATAAAGCTATATCCAAAGCTAAGGAAAAAGGAGCTGATTTAATTCTAATAACTAGCAAAGCCAGCCCTCCTGTTTGTAAAATTATTGGGTATGGAAAATATCTTTTTCAACAAAAAAAGAAAAAAACTAAACAAACAAAAGATATTAATATTAAAGAGATAAGATTATCTTTTGCTATCTCTGACCATGATATGGAAACCAAAGCTCAACGCGCAAAGCATTTTTTAGAAGATAATAATAAAGTAAAAATTCAAGTTATTCTTAAAGGAAGAGAGCGCTCTTTTAAAGATATTTCTATCAACAAAATCAATACATTCATAGAAAAAATAAAAAAAATTATAGAAATTAAAATTGAAACAGATTTAAAAACAGAACCTAAAGGATATAGTATTATTATTGCTAAAAAATAGACTCTTTTAAAACCATATTTTTTGTATCCTTTTTAAATTATGAAAACAAAAAAATCTTTGACTAAAAGATTTAAAGTTACTAAAAATAAAAAAATTTTACGTCGAGCAACAGGTCAAAATCATTTTTTAGCTAAAAAAAGCGCAAAACAAAGAAGAAAAACTAATAAACTTATTCCCTTAAGTAAAGGAGAAGCTAAATATGTTAAAAAAATATTAAAACTGTAATATAATATAATTATAATCTATAATTATAATTTATTTATGACAAGAGTTAAGAGAGGAACGATAGCTCATAAACGCCGAAAAAATATATTACAATATACAAAAGGCTTTAAGTGGGGACGAAAAACAAAATTTAGATTAGCTAAACAAGCCTTGATAAAAGCTTGGACATATCAATTTCGTGATCGTAAAAATCGTAAAAGAGACTTTCGTCGATTATGGCAAATTCAAATTAATGCAGCTTGCAGAGAACATAATGTTTCATATAGTAAATTTATTAATAATCTCAAAAAAAATAAAATTGAAATTGATAGAAAAATCTTAGCTGATTTAGGTAAAAACCATAAAGATATTTTTAAAAAAATTGTTTTAGAAACTAAATAATTTTTCAAAAAAAAATAAACAAAAAACCTTCTTATTCAGAAGGTTTTTTATTTATTTTACTATTAATCTTTTTTTCTAATCAGAATTCTCTTCTTCTTCTTCTTCTTTTGCTATGTTAACTATCCCTCTTATTACATATTCAGGCTGACCTCTTGCTCTCGCATCATCTACATAAGATTTTAATTCCTGTTTTCCAATTATCTTTTTATTAGGTTCTGATTTCTTTTTTTTTATTATATTTCCCTTCTCGTTATTCTCGTTACTCTCGTTATTTGGAGGGGTTTCATCTATTGGAAACTGCTCATCTAAATTTTCCATAATTTTTAAAATAAAATTATTAAATAAAATTATTAAATTGATCTTTCTTTTGTCTACTATATAAATTATAAATAAAAATTTATAAATGTCAAATACTTTTGCATAATCCTATTTTTAAACATTTCTGAGTAAGGTCCGACTTTACTCAGCTAAAAATTTCTGACATTATGCAATCAATTTACTCCAAAAACAGAAAAACAGAAAGTATTTAGCTAAAAATTTAATTAAACTTCCCTATTCTAATTTATTAAAAATCAATAAGAATCTTAAAATCATCTCCTTCTTCTTTTTATATCCTTTAACACCTCCAATATCAGTAATAATTAATTTAATCATATTAAAAAAATTATTCTTATTCTTATTCATACCTCACCTCAAAACCAAAAAATTCTCCTTTGTATTCTTCTTGAGTAATATTAATACCTTCTATCTCAGCTAAATAAGAGCCTTGATTCAGCCACTCAACTATCTCTTTGACCTTATTTTCTTCCCCTTCTAAGAGCATTTCCACTTGACTATTAGAAAGATTTTTGACCCATCCTGAAATATTATATTGAATAGCTCTTTGCCTTGTTTCTTATCGAAAGAAAACTCCTTGTACCTTTCCAGAAACAAAAATATGAAAACTAACCTTTTCGTCTACAATTTTTTATTTTTATTATTTTTCAAACAAAATAAAACTTATATCAGTTAAAGCTT
>CAYUUM010000009.1:0-8505 GCA_964447915.1 uncultured Candidatus Saccharibacteria bacterium
ATATGGTTTTGCCAAAAATAAAAGCATTATCTAATAAAATTGAACAAGGACACTGGTTGCAAAGATTATCAGAGGAAATAGAAACTGATGTCCAATTTATTAAACAAGAATTAAAGAAAATAAAAAATAAAAACCATTCCCTAATCCTTTCTCCCTCTTCTTCAACAAAAAAAACATCATTATTAAATAAAAAAACAAAATATTCATTAAACGAAATCTTAGAACAAAGACTATTTTTTTTAATTTTCAAAAATCCTGAAATTTTAAAATCTATCCAAATAAAAGATATAAAACAATGCTCTAAATTTTTTCAAGAAATTTTTTTATTTTTAAAAAAAAATATTAATCAAAAACAAGCTACTATTGAAGAACAACAAACTTTAATTATCAATAACTTAAAAAAACATTTTGACACTGAAACTTTTAAAAAACTCTCTATTCTTTATTTTAAAATAGAACTTGATGCAGAAAAAAATCAACAAACTGAGTTAGATAGAATTTCAATAAAAAAAGAAGCAATAGAAATTTTAGAAAAAATTAAAAAAAATAAAATTAAAAATCAGATGTTCTTAATTACTCAAAAGATAAAGCAAGCTGAAAAAAACAAAGATATAGAAAAAATAGAGATATTATCTAAAAAATATCATAATCTTTCTCAAAAAATTAAAAAATAGCTTAATTGTAATTCTTATTTTTTTGACAACAATTTTTTAATAAAATTAAAAACTCTAATCAATAACAAATAAATCCAAAACACAAAATTAAATTTTTATATTTCAAATTTTATTTTTTAATTAAAATGATTTATCCTAAAGAAAAAAATAAAATTAAAACAAAAATTAAAAAATCTAAAAAAGAGAAATCTCAAGGCTCACATCTTGATAAAGTTATAGCTAATTATCCTACAAAATTGACCTCGATTCAATCCTATTTTAAAGACATTAATAAATTTCCTCGCATCAATCAACAACAAGAAATTGATTTAGCAAAAAAAATTAGCAAAGGAGATAAAGAAGCAGAAAATAAATTAATACAAGCTAATTTAAGATTAGTCATTTCTATTGCTAAAAATTTTAATAGATCTTCTAATAATCTAACTCTGTTAGATTTAATTCAAGAGGGAAATATTGGTCTTCATAAAGCAGTAAAAAAATTTGATTGGCGTAAAGGTTATAAATTTTCTACTTATGCAACTTGGTGGATTCGACAATCAATTAGTAGAGGGCTATCAGATCAAGCAAGAACTATTAGAATTCCTGTTCATATGATAGAAACCATCTCTAAATATAATAAAGTGAAAAAAAGTTTATCTTATGAATTGGGTCGAGAGCCTTTAATTGAAGAAATTGCCTCTGAAATGGATATTAATATTAAAAAGGCTTCAGAAATTCAAAAAATTACTTCAAACATTATCTCTTTAGAAAAACCGATTAGCACTAAAGATAAAGAACATACTTGGATTGAACTTATCGAAGAAAAAAAACAAAGAGATCTTTCTTTATCAATGGAAAAATATATTTTGCAAAAAAAATTAAAAAAAATTTTAGAAACTCTAAGTCCACGCGAACAAAAAATTCTTTATTTAAGGTTTGGATTAAAAGATGGAATAATTTATACTCTGGAAGAAATTGGAAAAAAGCTTAATATAACTAGAGAAAGAGTTCGCCAAATTCAAGCTAAATCTTTAGAAAAACTAAAAAAACATGAAGAAACAAAAATCCTAAAACAACATTACTTAAACTAATCTACTATAAGACAAATAAAATTTTTCCGGGATAGCTCAATGGCAGAGCGAGAAGCTGTTAACTTCGAGGTTGCAGGTTCGAATCCTGCTCCCGGAGCAGAGCTTGACGATAAAAAAATAATAAATTTTCAAAATTATTCTGCCAAATTTAATTGACAAATCAAAAGAAAGAAAACTTATTTATTATGATATTCCCTTTTTTTGGACAAAAATCAAATAAAATTTTAGGAATAGATATTGGGACATACTCAATTAAAATCGTTGCATTAGAAAAAGACAAGAATAATAACATAATTTTAAACAACTATGGAATGCTAAAAAGTGAAAGACTATTTCAAGATATTCCTAAAGAACAAAAACAATTTCATCACATAACGACAAACTCTGTTTATTATAGTAAAAAAGCAAAATTTTCAATAGAAACAACAGTTGAAGCGCTCAACAATCTCTTAAAAGCAACTAAAATTGATTATAAAAATGTTGTATTCGCAATTCCTGACTTTCATACCTTTACAAACTCTTTTACCCTTCCTATGTTTGAAGATAAAAAGGAATTAGCCCAAGCAGTTGCTTTTGAAATTCAAAAATATGTGCCTATTCCTTATTCAGAGCTTGAAATTGACTGGTCATGGTCGCCTATTTCTAATTCTCTTAATATTGCTAAAGAACAAAAAAAATCCGAAAAACAAGCTTCACTAATTCAGAATAAAAAAAATAAACAATTGATAAAAATACTTTTTACAGCTATTCCCAAAGAAGTTATTCTCCAATATAAAGAAATTGGTAAAAAAATGCATTTTAAATCCGTAGAAATGGAGCCAGAAATTTTTAGTTTAGTAAGAGCATTAAAATTAGAAACAAAACTAAAAAATTTAATAGTTTTAATTGAAATTGGAGTTCAAAGTACTACTATTAGTATAATAGAAAAAGAAAAAATAAAAATAAGTTATAGTTTTAATATCTCTGGTTTTGAAATAGATCGTTTATTAGTTAGTTCACTTAAAATTGATCTTAAAAAAGCTGAAGAATTTAAGGAACAATATGGAATTATTGGCATTCCTCCATCAAAAGAAAAAAGTAATAAAAACATTATCCTTCCTCTTGTTAATTTAATTTTAGAAAAATATAAACAAATTACTGATGTTTTTTTGAAAAATCGTGAAGATAACATAGAAAAAATCTATTTAAGCGGTGGCACTGCTTCCCTTCCTGGATTAGCAGAATATTTTTCATACATCTTAAAAATACCAACTGATATTTTAAATCCCTTAAAATATCTAATAAAAGATAAAATTACTAAGCCTTTTCCGGAACAGGTAGGAACATCTTACACGATTGCATTAGGTGCGGCTTTAAAAAAAATAAAAAAATTTTAAACCCAACAATAATTTATAAAAATTTTCAAAAATAGTTTTACCCAACATCTTTCTTTTTTTTCTAAAAAAAAATCCAAATTTACAAAATCAATATATAAATACTAACTTTGTAACTACGTTAGAAATCCACATAAAGTGATATTAAATAAACAAGCACAAAATATTAAATTTTCTAATTTTATTTTTTATGTTAATTGATATCCTTTTAAAACAAAAACAAATAAATAAAGAGCAGTTTGCAAAAATCAAACAAGAAATAGAGAATAGTCAAAAAAGCGAAGAAGAAATTTTGTTAAAACAAGAAATCATTTCTGAACAATCTATATTTGAATTAAAAAGCAAAACTCTAAATATCCCTCTGCAAGATTTAGTGGAAAATGATATTTCAATTCAAGCTCTAAATTTTATCTCTGAAGAAACAGCTAAAATTTATAATATCCTACCAATTTCCTTTAAAAATAACATTTTAGAAATAGGAACTCCTTTTCCAGAAAACTTTTCTACCCAACAAACTCTAAGATTTTTAGCTAGACAACACAATATTTCCTTTAATATTTCTCTTATTACTATTAGTGATTTTAATGATTGTTTTAAAATATATAAAAAAATAAACCAAGAAGAAATTGAAAAAACTTTAGAAAAAATAGAAATAAAACCAGAAGAAAAAGAGGAAGAACTCTCTATTAAAATAGAACAAGCCCAAAAAGATGCCCCAATAGTAATAAGATTTGTTTCTAAAATTCTAATTAATGCTATTGAAAAAAAAGCAACTGATATTCACATTGAACCCCTAAAAGACAGAACCCGAGTTAGGTTTAGATTGGATGGGGTACTACATGATATGTTTTCCATTCCTTCTAATATTCATTCTTCAATTATTGGACGAATTAAAATCTTAGCTAAACTAAAAATAGATGAAACAAGAATCCCTCAAGATGGTCGATTCTCTGGAAAAATAAATAATATAGATATCGACTTCAGAGTCGCCACTCTTCCTACCCCTTTAGGTGAAAAAATAGCAATTAGAGTTCTTGATTCAACTACAGGGAAACAAACATTAAAAAATTTAGGAATTTCTGAACAATCGCTTGTTTTAATAAAAAAAACTTTGAGCTTACCACATGGAATAATTTTAGTTACTGGACCTACTGGATGTGGAAAAACTACTACTTTATATGCTTTTTTAAATTATATAAATAAACCAGAGGTTAACATTATTACCTTAGAAGACCCAGTAGAATATAAATATGAAGGAATTAATCAATCGCAAATTAAAACAGAAATAGGCTATACTTTTGCTACTGGATTAAGACAAGTATTAAGACAAGACCCTAATATTATCATGGTTGGAGAGATCAGAGATTCTGAAACCGCTTCATTAGCTATTCAAGCTGCTTTAACTGGGCATCTAGTGTTTTCCACCCTACATACCAATAGTGCTGCAGGAGTTATTCCAAGATTAATTGACTTAGGAGTAGATCACTTTTTAGTCTCATCTACATTAAGTTTAATAATTAGCCAAAGATTAATAAGAAAATTATGTCCAAATTGTAAAATAAAAAAACAAGTTCCATTAGAACATGAAAAAATTATTCAACAAGAACTAAAAAAAATTCCAAATATCTATAAAAAAAAATATAAAGAAAAAATTGAAGCTACTCCTTTTTTCTTATATTATCCCCAAGGGTGTAAGAGATGCAATAACACAGGATTCAAAGGAAGAATAGGGATCTTTGAAATGATAGAAACAACTGACAATCTCAGAACTTTAATTTTAAAAAATCCTTCAGAATCAGAAGTTTGGGAAGAAGCTAAAAAACAAAATGTGATAACAACTCTCCAAAGTGGTATTTTGCAGATGTTCGACGAAATTGTCTCTTTTGAAGAAGTGTTAAGAGCATGTCAAATTGAATCTTAAAATTTATGACTCAAAACTTGAAACTTGAAACTTGAAACCTGAGACTTGAAACATTAAAAAATTAATTATTTTAAGTTTCTTGTTTTATGTTTTACGTTTTATGTCTTTATAATATTTATTTAATTTAGTTATTATGGATTATATATCTGAATTAAAAGAAATTCTTGCTTTTGCCATTAGAACGCAAGCTTCTGACGTTCATATTAAAGTTGGCAGTCGACCAATTCTTAGAATCAATAATATTTTAACTCCTTTAATTAGAAAAAAAATTATTACTGCTGAGGTATCAGAAAAAATGGCTTTTAGTATAATGAAACCAAATCAAAAAGAAAAATTTTTAAAAGAAAAAGATATAGACTTTTCTTATTCTTTTTATGACCCAACTTATACTCTTGACAAAACTTTTCGATTTAGAGTAAATGCTTATTATCAAATGGGGGTAATAAGTATTGCTTTAAGATTAATTCATGCTAATGTCAAAACCTTAGAACAATTAAATCTTCCTACTATGTTATACGATTTTTGTAAAAAAGAACAAGGCTACTTTTTAGTCACTGGACCAGCTGGTTGTGGTAAATCGACTACTTTAGCTGCTTTAATTGACAAAATTAATTTTAGCCAAAACAAACATATCATTACTATTGAAGATCCAATAGAATATATTTTTAAATCTCAAAAATCATATATTGGACAACGAGAAGTCGGAATAGATACAATAAATTTTCATCAAGCTTTAAAATCCACTTTGAGACAAGATCCAGATGTAATTGTAGTAGGAGAAATGCGAGATTATGAAAGTATTGCTATTGCTCTTACTGCTGCTGAAACTGGACATTTAGTTTTTTCCACCCTACATACCAATAGTGCTGCTTCAACAATCAATAGAATTATTGATGTGTTTCCGGCAAACCAACAGGAACAAATTAAATCTCAATTATCAACATCATTATTAGGAATAATATCACAGCGTCTTATTCCAAAAACAACAGGAGGGTTGATTCCTTGCCATGAAATCCTAATTAATAATTCTGCTATATCTAATTTGATTAGACAAGGAAATATAGCTGGAATCTCGACTGTAATTGAAACATCAGCTCAGGAAAAAATGATTCCTTTTGATCGCTGCTTACTAAATTTAGTTATCAAAGGAGAAGTTAGTTTTGAAGACGCCTTAAACTATTCTTTAAATCCAAATGAATTTAAAAAAGAACTTTTTAGTAAAAATATACAAACTTAATACTTGTTATCTCTAACTATCTTTACAATAAATCTTTATAATAAATTTTTTATCATTACTGCACCTTTTTTTATATTTCTATAAAAATTCTTTGTTTCTAAATATCATTACCCTAAAAAAATAAAGCTGAAAAAATATTCAACTTAATAACTTGCATTTTTAAAAAATTTAATCTATAATTTCCTTAAATTAAAATAATAAAATTTTATTAAAATAAAAAATATAATAAAAAAGATATTAATTTATCTTAAAAGACAATAGTCTTCTTCCTAAGTTATATTATTATATTTATGGAATTTAAATACAAAATTAAAACACAGGCAGGAGAATCAAGACAAGGTATAATTGAAGCTAATACAAGACAAGATGCTATAAATGCATTACAATCTAAGGGATTTTATGTTATAGATATTATAGAATCAGAAAAAATAAAAAGGGGATTAAAAAGAGAGATTCATATAGAGTTTTTAGAAAAAATTTCTAAAAAAGATATAGCAATTTTTACTAGACAGTTAGCTATGATGACAAAAGCTAATGTCCCCTTATCTGAAGGATTACAAGCTTTGTCTGAACAAACAAAAAAAAAGAAGTTTAAAAAACAAATTTTATCAATAAGAGAAGAAATATCGCGTGGTCGTCTGTTGTCTCAAGCTCTTTCCAAATTCCCCAAAACTTTTTCTACACTTTACATTAATTTAATCGCTTCTGGAGAAACAATTGGCAAACTTGCTGATTCTTTATTTTTTTTAGCAGACTATCTAGATAAAGAAATAAAACTAAGATCTGAAATAAAATCTGCCTTAATATATCCTATCTTTGTTCTAATTTTTGCCATAGTTGCTGGAATAATAGCTATAGTTAGGATTATTCCTGAAATCACTGAAGCTTTTGTTGGTATGGAACTTCCTTTATTAACTAGAATTCTTATATCATTTTCTAATTTTCTTATTGCTTATGGAATATTAATATTATTATCTCTTATTCTATTTTTCTCTCTATTATCAATCTTATTAAAAACAGATAAAGGGACAAAGATTAAAGCGAGTATATTTTTATCTCTTCCTATTTTTGGTCCTTTTTTAAAGAAAATTTGTATTACACGTTTTGTTCAATCTTTATCAGTTTTAATTGCAAGTGGAGTCCCTATTATAAAATCCTTAAGAATTAGCTCAAAAACAACAGATAATATTATATATGAAAAAATGATTATTGAATCATCAAATAATATAGGTAGAGGTGGATTGCTAAGCGCATATTTTAAACAACATCCTAATTACTTTCCAGTAATATTTACTCAAACTCTCTCTATTGGTGAAAAAGCAGGACAAATGAGTCAAAGCTTAACAGATATAGATGAATACTATCAAAGAGAAGTAGAAGTAACTGCAAAAAATTTTATGGAACTTCTAAGTCCAATTATAATGATCTTTTTAGGAATTGGAGTTGGAATTTTAATGCTTGCTATTTGGACGCCTATGTTTGAAATGATAGATCCAGCAGTAATTGAATAAATAAATTATAATAAAACAATAAAACAAGAAACATAAAACAGGAAACATAAAACAAGAAATAATAATTTTTAATGTTTTAGGTTTTAAGTTTTAGGTTGATACTTTGTAGTTTTGATTTTTGATTTTATTTTTTTACTTGACAGATTTTAAAATTTAACTTATAATTAAAGAACTTACAATATATAATATGAAAATTTTATAAACATAAGATAAAAATATAAATTTTATTTTTATGAAAAAAAAGAACAAACAAAACAAAGGGTTTACTTTATTAGAACTATTAATAGTAGTCGCAATTATTGGTTTATTGATTACTATTGCTGTTCCTACTTTTCAAGGAATGTTGCGTCGAGCAAGGATAGCAACAATGAAAGCTTCATTAGAAGGATTGGAAACAATAATCTTAGATAAAGGATTAATACCAGTTCCAGGAGGAACTGATTTTTGCCACGGGGTTGGAGAACCCCTCCCTGCTACCTATCCAGAAATAGAAGACATCTATATCACATTAGAAGATATTGCAGGAGATGCTATTTGTAGAGGTACAATAGATGGAGCCGAGACATGTATTCAGGTTAATAATGTGGTGCAAGAAGATGGAACTAGAGTATATCTCTGTGGAGATTGGCAAGGAAATATTATTCTTGGAGGACAATGTCTAGTTGCAGCTCCCGGAACTGGAGCAGGTACTATATGTCGTCTCCCTTAATTCTTTAATG
>CAYUUM010000010.1:0-1762 GCA_964447915.1 uncultured Candidatus Saccharibacteria bacterium
AATAACGAAAATTAAAAAAAACTTTTGACTTTTTACTTGCAATTTTGATTTTTGCTTGTCGCCAAAAGCGACTCCCCGTAGGGGCGTAGGGGCATAGGGACCTTTTTGATTTTTGACTTTTTTATTCTCCAGATTCCAATTTTATTTATAATAAGCCTATTAAATGAGTAATAAAAAAGAGATAAAAAATAATAAAAATCCATCCTTCCCATTGAGTAACTTGCCTATCCTGGGTTATAAAAAAGAATAAGAAAGCAGCTATCAACATTAAAGGTAAAAACAAAATCGCTTCTTGAGAAACAACTAAAACACCGAATAAAGATGAAATTCCTATTACTGCAAAAATATTAAAAATATTTGAACCAATAATGATTCCAATTATCATTTCTATTTCTTTTGCTCTAGCCATTTTAATAACAATTATTAATTCTAATAAAGATGTTCCCAAAGCAATAGCCCCTAAAGATATTATATCTACTCCTATATTCAGCATAGATGATAATTCCACAGTGGATATGACAATATATTGAGCACTAATATATAAAAAAGCAAAACTAATAATAAAAATAAAGCAATTTTTTAAAAACAATCTTCTATTTTGTGTTTTATTTTGTTTATTTACTTCTTTATTCTTTGAAAAAGCTATTTTTTTTTGTTGAATCTGAAATAAATAAGCTCCAAATACAATAAGACCAGCTAAGCAAAACAAGCTTTCAATCCAAGTAAAAACACCATCCCAAATTAAAACAAACATTAAAAAACTTGATCCTATTAAAAGAGGCAAGTCAATATTTATTAATTGACGATTAATTTTTATTTTTTTTATAAAAATAAGGGCTATTCCAAAAACTAAAAATATGTTAGTAATGTTGGACCCAATAACAGTTGTCATTACTATTTCAGAAGATTCTTGTAAAACACTAGAAATAGAAACAATAAGCTCTGGAAAAGAACTACCAATTGCTATAACTATGATACCAAGAACAAAAGTTGGGATCTTTAAAGTCTTTCCAATTTTTTGTAATGAATTTAGAAAATAAGTAGAAGATTTTAAAATAATTAAAAGACTAAAAATAAAAACTAATCCCCACATTATTAATTCTTGTAGCATAAATAAAAAAATTATTTTTTAAAATTTTTTTGTTCTTACATTCTCTTTAATGATTTTAATATTAATTTTTCTATAGTTTTTTTTTCTTTATAATACTTCTTAGTAAACATTCCTTTTAGCTCCTCGCTGACAATTTTCGCCTCAATAAATTTTTCTAAGAAACATTCATAACTACCCAAACTGCTCAAAGGACCTCGATGAATTATTTTATCAAGTTTATCCCAATCTAGTTCATTTGTTTTTTTTCTAAAGGGTTTTAATAAATCAATACCTTTATCACGCTTTAATTCTCTAATAAACCGTAGCCCTTCAGCCCAAGCATTTCTCTCCATTTGAGCTTGTAATTCAAAACATTCTACACACAGATCTTTGCATTTTTTAGATATTTTTTCTGACCTGCCAGTTTCGTATAATATATTAGCTTTCTCCAAATTGTATTCTAAATATACCTTTTTCCCATAAAATTTTTTTAAAAATTTTGGGTCTTTTTCCTCATATATAGAATGACCTAATTCATGAACAAAACAAAAAATAATACTTTCAAGGTCTTGTGATTCTTCTATAGGTACTAATACGGCTTCTTTAATTTTTTTATTGGAAATAATTAAACTTCTCGCTCCCCATGGTAAAGACCAATATTTTACTACACGT
>CAYUUM010000010.1:1862-7746 GCA_964447915.1 uncultured Candidatus Saccharibacteria bacterium
CCTTTGGTTCATTTTCTTTTCTTTCCATTTCTGCCATCTCTCCTGAATCTTCTGAATATGAATTTAATCTTTCTATATTCATAAATGTTTTCCAAACCTAATTTTTTAATAAATTATTATTCAAAAATATATTAATCTTTAATAAAAACAAATCTATTTCTATCATAGCAAAAATTAAACAAATATCCAAATTAAAAAATAAAACTAGATTAGCTTTAGTTTAGAGTTTTTTTACCATATAGGTTTCTTCTAATTTATAACCTAATTTTCTCCAATATGGCCTTACTCCAACTCCTGAAATAACAGCAATTTTATTTAAGCCAAATTCTTGTTTAGTAATTTTTTCTGCTTCTTTAATTAATTTTTTACCCAATCCCTTATGTTGAGGAGAAATGAATAAATCATTCTCTTTCAAAGAAAGAAGCTGTCCATATATATGAATTTCACGAATTATTGATGTATTCTTTAAAGCTGAAACAACAGGCAACTCATTATTGAAAATATAAGAAGAAATACGCAATCTCAATAAACCATAAAGTTTTTTTTGTTTTTTACTTTCAAAACTCAAAAATATCTCTTTGCCTTCAGAAGCTAAATAATCCTTTCTAAAAAGATAAAGTTTTTCCTGGGGATTGTAATCGTCTCTAACCTCTCTACATCTTATGCATTTGCATTTCCAACCTTGCATTTTTGCCTCCTTGACTACAATTTCTCCTAAATTTGAAATTTTAGTTGGTCCTTCAACTATATCTGAAGCTGGAATATCTCTAATAATCCTCTGGGTTCGGCAATAATAAGGAATATTTTTTTTAATTTGCAACAAAAGATTAATCAATTCTTCTTTTTTATAAGGATGATACTCTCCTCTTTTCCATAATTGATACAAGGGAGTCTTTTTTAAAATTGAACAAGGATAAATTTTTAAAAAATCAGGTTGAAATCGAGAATCAAAAAAAAGCCTTTTAAACATCTCTTCATCTTTTCTAAAACCAGAACCAAATAAATTAGGCATCATTTGATAACAAACTTTAAAACCAGCATCTTTTAAGAATTTTGTTGCTTTAATAGTAGCTGCTATTTTGTGCCCTCTCTGATTTAAAACTAAAACATCATCATAAAGGCTTTGAACACCTAATTCAACTCGAGTTACGCCCAACTTTCGCAATCTTTTAACTTCTTGTTTGGTGATAAAATCTGGCCTTGTTTCAATAGTTATCCCTACTATCCGTTGTTTTGCTTTTTCATTTATTTTTTGCTCTTCCTCCAAAGATTTCATCTTTCGATACTTTAGCTTATTTAACCCTACATTACAAGCTCTAAAACAACGAGTAACAAACCAGGTTTGATAATTTTTAGGATAAAACGACCAAGTTCCACCAATAATTCTCAATTCAATCTTATCAATTGGATGTCCAGTAGCCTCCAAAGATCTCAATCGTGATTGAATTTGCAAATCAGGAATAAATTTATTCATAATAGCCCTCATCACTGCTGGTTCTGATTTTAAATAACTTTTAGGAACTTGATTTTCGCTTGGACAAAAAATACACTTCCCTGGGCAAGGATAAAATTTAGTTAAAACTGAAATAACCACTATTCCAGAAAGAGAACGAATTTTCCTTGTTCTAAGAAGATTTTCTATTTCTTTATTTTTTTTAAAACTTTTCTTTTTAACTAATTCATGGTATGTTTTAAGTAATTCAGAATGTGATGGACAAGAAGTTCCAAACTTCTTTGCTGATTCTCGTTTTAATGATGTTAAAATATCATCTGTTTTAAACTCTTTTTTACTAATTTTTTCAAGAATAAATATCTTTTCTTTCATATGAAGAAAGATTATGCAAAATATCTTTTAAATAAAACTTCCCAAGACTATAATCTAATAGCTAAATATTTTTCAAATACAAGAGAACAGCCATGGCAAGATTTAAAATTTTTATTTACTGATTATTTAGAAAAAAACGAAAAAATTTTAGATTTAGGATGTGGTAATGGTCGTTTTTACAAAATAATAAAAAATCAAAAATGTCATTATATTGGAGTAGATACTTCTGAGGAGCTTATTAAGATAGCAAAAAAAAAATATCCAAAAGGAAACTTTCAGCTTGCTAATGGTTTAAATTTGCCTCTTTCTTCAAATTATTTTGATAAAATTTATTGTATAGCTGTTTTGCATCACTTACCTTCAAAAAAATTACGTCTTGATTTTTTAAAAGAAGCTAAAAGAGTTTTAAAACCTAAAGGCTTTTTATTTTTAACTATCTGGAATTTATGGTCAAACAAAAAAGGAAAAAAATTAATTTTTAATTTTACTTTATCAAAAATTTTTAGCAAGTCAAAATTAGACTTTAAAGATATTTTTTATCCTTGGAAAAACTCTCAAGGCAAAGTTTTAATCCAACGTTATATTCATTGCTTTACTAAAAGAGAACTTAAAAAAAATGTTAGACAAGCAGGTTTTCAAATTAAAAAAAGCGGAGAAACAAATAGACGCTTGGGAAAAAACATTTATCTAATCGCCCAAAAATCAAAATCAAAATGTAAAAAGAATAAATTACAAATCCAAAATTACAAACAATTTTCAATTTAATTTCTAATTTTTAATTTCGAATTTCGAATCAATTTTGAATGAATGAATTTTAAATAAAAAATAATATTAAAAAATAATTGTTTTAAAATTAAATCATTAGAATTTCAATCAAAATTTAAAATTCAAAATTGTTTTGGGTTTTGGGTTTTGGTTATTTGGGTTTGTTTAGTATTTAGATATTAAAGTTTAGAATTTATTTGTTATTTGTGATTTGTGATTTTGAATTTGTGATTTTTAATCTATATTTAAATTATAACATAAAATAGAATTAATAGCTATTAATGACAACTTTATTATATAACAATATAAATTATTTTATTACTATTATGATTTTAATTGCAAAGAAAGAAAGAAACAAAATCCCTACTAAAGGTAAAATTCTTTTAGCAGGATTAGGCAACCCAGGAGAAGAACATAGATTTGCTCGTCATAATATTGGGTTTTTAATAATTGATGAGATTCAAAAACAAATGAATTTTCCTGAGTTTGAATTTAAAAAAGAGTTTCAATCTTTAATCTCTACAAATCAGATAGAATCTAAAAAAATCATTTTGCTTAAGCCTAAAACTTTTATGAATAATAGCGGAAAAGCAATTATAGCAATAAAAAAATACTATAAACAGAATTTAAAAGATATTTTAATTATTCATGATGAATTAGATATTCCACTAGGTAAATTTAAAATTAAAAAAAATCAAGGATCAGCTGGACACAATGGAGTAGAATCAATTATCAAAAGTTTAGGTTCACAAAATTTCTGGCGCGTAAAAGTTGGCATTGAAAATCGCACTATTTTAGAGAAAAAAAACAAATCTGGTAAAGAGTATGTTTTAGAAAATTTTTCTTTAAAAGAAGAAAAAAGAATTTTTTCAATAATTAATCAAATTATTAAAGAGATAAAAAATAAAATTAAACATCTTTAAAATTTCCTTTATAAAAATCAAAATTTTTATTATAAAATAAAAAAATCCTATTTCTTTAAATAGGATTTTTTTGTAATCTAAAAATAAAAGCAAATAATAAGTCGGATTCTGTATAACGATAGTCATTTATCTAGTTTTTTAATTACTTAAAAAACTTAAGCAAACTACCTTTTTGCATATATATTTTGTTAATATATATACAGCTTGTTCTTGCATTTAATAAGGATTTAGCCGTTTCACATTCTATATTACTATAGAGCTTATCCTGTCTCAAACAAATAACAGGATTTATTAAGCTTCTCAACTTAATACGTCTCTGTTCGCACCTCAGCCTTGCGACTGACGGGTGTTACCCGCTATTTTTTAATCTAATTTAATTAAATTAAATTAGATAAATGTCCGAACTTTCCTCACTCTATCTAAATAGAGCGCGACTATCTAATTTACTTTTATTTTAACCTATTATTAAAAAAAATCTATTTCATATTTCATATGCCTTTCTATTCTATATCATCTATATCAAAAATCTCTTGCTGTTCTTCTTGTACTGGCATCTGTTCTTCTTGAGCTGCTTCTCTTCGTTCTCTAATAACAGGAAGCACAAATAAATAACCTAAAAGCAAAATACCAGTAAGAGCAATTATTACAATTTCTATTCTAATTTTTTGAATAAATTTTTCCGCCATAATAAAAAATATTCAAATTAAAAATATTAAAAAAATAAAATTATTATATTTTATCAAATTTAATAATTTATTTTTTAAAGTATAACTTAGGTATTAAAATAAATCAAGTATTTATATTAAATCATTTAATTAATCATTAATTTCATAATTTAGCAAGTATGTTTGTCTCAAAAATTAATTCAAATGCAATTATATAATTTTATTCAACTTTTAACTCTTTTTGCTTGACCCATTGAGGTCCATCTGGTGTTAAAACTAAAACATCAATCGGCCCACCAACGCCAGGCACATCGCCAGGATCAGCTTGAATCCCATCTGAAAATCTTTGAATTGCTGAAGTAGTCTGAATAGCTAAAACAGTAAAATCAATAGCATCTTGAAGAGGCATTGCTCCCCAGTTTATAGCATATTCTAATCTATTCAATTGTTTTTCAATTTCTGGTTGTCCCTTTTGTTTTATAGCTTCCCCTACAAAAGTAGCATTAAAAATCCTTGGATCCCAACCCTTTATAATTCTTGAAACAACATCAGTTTGACCAATCCAATTTGCTCCATATTCTATCCCCTTTTGATTGCTATCGCGCCTTTTTATAATTTCACCCGGGATATAAAGATTATAAACCTCATAAGAGCCATCTAAATTATAACCAGAAACAAACAAAACCAAACCATCTACCCTTCCAATCCCTTTCTTAATGTTTCCAGCTCTATCCTTAAATTTAAATTTAATATTATATCTCTCTTTTTTGATTTCAATAATTTCAAAGCCTTGTCTTGTAAGGTTGGCTTTTATTTGTTCTGGCATTTTATCTAACTGATCTTCCCAATTTAATTTTTTATTAAAAAGATAATGAAGTTTATTAGCTACCTCTTCTACTGATAATTTTTCATTTTCAACCTCTCTTTTAAATTGTTCGATAAATTTACTGATGTTTTTTGGTATTCCATTTTCTTGTAAAAAAGCAAGTCCAGTCACAGCTATTCCAATTCTGTCATTTATTAAAAATAATTTAGAAGCTGAATCAGAACCAATTCTAGAAACCCCTTTTCGATTTCTGTAAGATTGACGACTATCAGCCGCTAAAACAATTCCTTCTGGTGTTATTGTATTTATTGCTAAACTCATATATCTGTTTGGTATTTAAAAAAAATAAAAACTATTTTTTATAATCAAGTATTTAAAAACACAACATTTTTTTAAATTTTTAATTAATAAATTAGAGTAATAAATCTATTTTTCCATCAATATATTTTTGGCAAAAAGCTTTAACATTTGGTGCACAAGAATAATTTTGATATTGCTTCATTGGTAACCAAAATAATTTTTCAAACTCATCTGGTTCATTTGCTTTAGGAATTTGATTATTTTTAATAATTCCTAAATATTTATGACTTTGAAATGAACGATTATCAATATCAAAATTTTCATATCCAATATATTTAAGAACAATAACATCAACTCCTAATTCTTCTCTGCATTCTCTTTTTGCGGTTTGTTCCAATGTTTCTCCTTGCCTATTTTTTCCACCTGGAAACTCATAATGTTGATGTTTCTTTCTCCAAAGAAGCAAAAGTTCTTTTTTATCATTTACAATTACACAACCTGATAATTGAATTCTCATTATACTAATAAAAAAAATTTATAAATTTAATTTTTTAAACTTTCATTAATAAATTTTTTTAAT
>CAYUUM010000011.1:0-7213 GCA_964447915.1 uncultured Candidatus Saccharibacteria bacterium
ATTTAATATCTTTATTGTGAAACAATAAGCTTTGCTTATTGTGAGACAACAAGCTCCGCTTATGAGATTTACTCCTATTATTGGATTAGAAATTCATTGCCAAATAAAAACTAAAACTAAGATGTTTTGCTCTTGTTTAAATAATCCTAATGAAAAAAAACCAAATTACAATGTTTGTCCTATCTGCTTAGGCCATCCAGGAACATTACCGACAGCTAATATTAAAGCTATTGAAAAAACAATTAAATTAGGAACAGCATTAAATTCTAAGATTGCCATAATGGCAAAGTTTGATCGTAAAAATTATTTTTATCCAGATCTTCCCAAAGGATATCAAATTTCACAACATGATATGCCTTTTTGCAAACAAGGGATGTTAAAAATAAGAACAGATAATAAAGATAAATATATCAGAATCAATCGCATTCACTTAGAGGAAGATACTGGAAAAATAATACATAAAAAAAATAATAGCTTGATTGATTTCAATCGTGCTGGAATACCTTTATTAGAATTAGTGACAGAGCCGGATATAAGATCAGAAAAACAAGCCAGAAAATTTGCCGAGGAATTACAACTTATATTTAGATATCTTGACATTTCTGAAGCCAATATGGAGAAAGGAGAAATGAGAATTGAAGCTAATATTTCCTTAATACCTATAAAAGAAGTTTGTTTTCCTATAAATAATAAGGACAATAATAAAAATATAAATTTTAATAAATTAGGAACAAAAATTGAGATAAAAAACCTTAACTCTTTTAAGGCATTAGAAGAAGCAATTTTTTATGAAATTAAAAGACAAACACAAATTTTAAAAGCAAAACAAAAAATTATTCAGGAAACACGTGGATGGAATGAAAAACAAAAAATTACTTTTTCTCAGAGGGTTAAAGAGACAGCTAAGGATTATCGCTATTTTCCAGAACCAGATCTACCTATATTTTTTATCGAAAGCTCTATCAAAAACAAAGCAATATCTCCACAATACGATATAGAATGCCTGCAAAATACCAATAAATCATTAGCTGAACACCTAAAAAACATTTCTCAGAAAATAAGACCCTTTAATGTTTTAAAAATAGAATCTTTTATACCAGTTTTACCTCAAGCAAAAAAAACAATTCTCATAACTAAACATTCTATTTCTGAAAAAAATGCTCAAATCTTAATAGAAAAAAATAAAATAGGAATCTTTTTTGAAAAAGTGTTAAAAGAGCTAAATATCAAATTTAAAATAATTCCCCCTAAATTAAAGCAAATTGTTGTCAATTATCTAATCAATGATTTACAAAATTTACAAGAAAAAGACAATGAGGATATTTTAATTTCTCCCAAAAACTTTGCTGAATTTAGTATCCTAATTTATAATAATACTCTTTCCAGCAAAAGCGCGAAAATTGTTTTAAATTCTCTTTTTAAAACAAATAAGAAACCATTAACTATTATTAAAGAAAAGCAGCTCTCTCTGATAACCGATCAAAAAAAGATTGAAACAATAATAAAAAAAATTATTCAAGATAATCCAGAAATTGTTCAAAAATATCAACAAGGACAAATAGAAACTATCCAATTTCTTATCGGGCAAACAATAAAACAGAGTAATAATAGAATTGATCCTATCTTAATCAAAAAATTTTTAATAAAAATTTTAAAATAATTAAGTTTTTACCTATCTCAATATTTATTCTTTAATTGGCATAATCAAATAAATATAGTTTTTATCCTCGATTGACTTAAAAACTCCTGGCTTATCTTGTCCGCTTAGTTCAAAAACAACTTTTGAACCTTTTGTCCTTGTAATTCCATCTATTAAAAATTTATAGTTAAATAATACTTCTGCATCCTCACCATCTGTTTCAACTTTGATGCGAGAATGCCCTTGTCCTGTATCAACTTCTTGAGAAAAAAAATCAATAATCCCATGTTTTTGATTAATTTTCATTTTAATACTTCCATCTTCTTTGCAGAATAGACCTACTATTTTGATTTGTCTAATAATCTCTTCTTTGGAAGCAATTATCCTAGTTCTTGCTTTAATGGGAATAATCTCTTTATAATTAGGATATTCTCCCTCAATCAAACGAGAAACAATATTAACTTGAGGTTGAGAAAGATCACCTGTCAATACTTCAAATAATATTTGAGTTGGAGAAATATAAATTTTTATTTTTTCTTGAAAATTATCTAGAATAGAAACTATTTCAGTAGCTGTTTTCTTAGGAATAATAACTGATTGTTGTTTTCTATTTTCTTTATCTAAAGAAATGATCTTTTTTATTAATCTGAAACTATCAGTAGCAACAAGTTCAATAAAGTCTTTAGAAAAAAGAATATATATACCTGAAATTACTGTTTGGTCTTGAGAGTCAGATGCAATTGCAATTACATTTTTTAATTCTTTAATAAAAGATAAATTATCTATTTCTATAAAATCTATTCCTTTATATTTAGGAATAATAGGGAATTCATTAACATCAAATCCTTTTATCTCTGCTTTATAATCTTTACAAGTAAAACTTAAGTTTTTATTTTCATTAACATTAAACTCAATAATATCTTCTGGTAATAAATTAATAAAATTATTTAGAAATTTCCCTGGCAAAAGAAATTTCCCTGGCTTTTCAATTTTTGCTAAAATCCAACATAAAACTCCTATTTCTAAATTAGTTGATGATAATTTTAAAAAGCTTTTTTCCGTTTCAATCAAAATATTTTCCAAAATTGGTAATGATAATCTTTTAGATGCTATCTTTTCCACAATGTTTAAACTTTTTTTAAAATTTTTTTGGGTTATTATACCTTTCATAAACTATTTTATTAAACAATTTTATATTTTTATATATTATAATAAATTAATATTTTATTATTTATTATTATATTTATTAAGAAAAGTTTTTTTGTTAAAAGAATATAATAAATTTAAAATAAATAAAGATAAAAACTAATAAAATTTGTTAATAATTTGTCTATTTGTCTTTAGTAATTATTTAAAAAATATTTATTTAATATCTTCTTTAAAAAAATATTAATATAATTTTCTGCTATAGTTCTTAAAAACAAGAAATAAACTTATTCACTATATATTTTTTGTTTAATTAACTCAATTTCTTCAAAAAGATCTCTATTATTTTCTATTTCTTTTTTTATTTTTAAATAAGAATAAAGAACCGTGGTGTGATCTTTTCCATTAAAAATCTTGCCAATTGAAGTATATGAAATATTTAATTCTTTTCTTAGTAAATACATTGCTACTTGTCTTGGTTTAACAATTTCTTGTCTTCGTGAAGAAGATGTTAATACATTTTTATTATTAATATTATAAAAAGAACAGACTTTATCAATAATTGTTTTTGAAGAAATATTTTTTTTTGGTTTTTGAGTTATTTTTTCTAAAATCTTTTTTGCTTCTATTACACTAATTATTGTATTTTTTTGTTTTGAATAAAAATATATTTTATTTAAAGCCCCTTCTAATTCTCTAATATTTTGTTGAACATTGATAGCAATATATTCTAATACTTCTTCAGAAATAATAATTGATTTTTGTTTGATTTTATCTTTTAAAATAGCTATCCTTGTTTCTATTTCTGGAATTTCGATGTCTACTGTCATACCACCTTCAAATCTTGATTTAAGTCTCTCAGAAATAGTTGGAATCATTTTAGGTGGTCTGTCAGATGAAAGAACAATTTGTCTATTTTGTTGATATAAAAAATTAAAGATATGAAAAAATTCTTCTTGTCCTTTTTCTTTCCCTATAAAAAATTGTACATCGTCTACAATAAAGACATCAATATCTTTATATTGTAGCTTTAATTGATTAATAGTTCGGTTTAAAATGCTATTTACTATTTTAGAAATAAAATCAATAGCAGAAATATATTTTACTCTTTTTATTGGATAATCTTCAATAATTTGATTTCCTATAGCTTGTAATAAATGAGTTTTGCCTAATCCTACCTTTCCGTATATAAAAAGTGGATTATATTGAACATCTCCTGGATTTTTAGCTACTGCCAATGCAGCTGCTTGAGACATTTCGTTCGATGGACCAACAACAAAGTTACTAAAGGTGTATTTCTTATTTAAATTAGCTTTTTGCCTTATTGATGTTTGTTTAAAGTCAATTTGTTGATTATTTTGAGTTAAAGTAGTATTATTAATAGAGTAAGAATTTTGTTTATTAAATTGATGGATAATATATTCTATTTTTTGGATGTTTTGATTTGATTTACGTAAAATATTTAAAATATCTTTACTATATTTCTCTTCCAACCATTCTTTAGTGAAATTGTTTGGAACCCCGATTTTTACAACATTATTTTGAATAGAAATAATATCTGTATTTTTAAACCAAGTTTCAAAATTAATTTTTGAAATATTAATTTCTATTTCTGCTAAAACTGTTTGCCAAATATTTTTTTTAATCATAATAAACAATAAGAACCTTGACTTCGTCAAGAACTCTACAAATTATATTAAAAAATATAATTTGGGAAGAAATTTGCTTTCAACAAAAACTTTCTTATTTACTGGCGTAAACAATAAATCAAGATTCAAATAAATATTATAAGATGTGATTATTAATGATATAGCTAAATAATATATTTTATTATGAGCGAAGCGAAGTAACAAGCCCCCTATCAAAGGTAAGGTTCTTATTGCGAAACAAAGTGCAACGAAAATCGTTTAAGCAGTGCGAAGCACGCGCCAGCAACAAGGTTCTTGCCAAAGGCAAGGTTATTATAGTATAATTTATTTAAATATTTAATGCAATTTTTTAATTTAATATTTTTGTTGATAGCAATGTGGATAATCTGTGAATTAAATATTATATATTAAAAAATTTTATTTATATGAGCATAACTTATCAACCAAAAAATAAAAAACGAAAAAGAAAACATGGGTTTTTAAAAAGACAAAGGTCTCCTGGTGGCAGACGAACGCTTTTAAGAAGACGACGCAAGAAAAGAGCCAAATTGACAGTATAATTTATAATAAAGTGATAATAAAAATATAAAAATATAATAAAATATAAAAAAATAAAATATGGGAATGCAAGAATTTAATTTAAAAATTAGTGATAAAAAGAATATTAAAGTTAAGACAATTGATTTTACTGAACATGCTGATGCTGGTATCTTTGTTCAATCCGGCGATACTTTGATTATGACCACTGTTGTTGTTAATAAACAATCATCAAAAGAACAAAATAAAGATTTTCTTCCTTTAATAGTTGAATATGAAGAAAAATTTTATGCTGGAGGGAAAGTTAAAGGCGTGCGTTATACTAGACGAGAAGGTCGAGCTTCTGATCAAGCTATTTTAAATGCACGTATGGTTGATCGAGCTATTAGGCCTTGTTTTTTTAAAAATTTTACTCAAGAGACTCAGGTAGTAAATACCTGTCTTTCATGGGATCAAGAAAATAGTCCAGATATTCCAGCTTTACTTGGGGCTTCTTTGGCCTTAATGATTTCCAATATTCCTTACAAAGGTCCAATTGGTGCAGTTAGGGTAGTTTTTAACCAGCAACAATTTATTATTAATCCAACTTATCAAGAAAGAGAAGGTGCTGAAATAGATATTGTTTTAACTGGGGTAGAAGATCTAGAAACAAAGGAAATTTTAATTAACATGATTGACGGTCAGGCAATAGAAGCAAAACAAGAGATGATAATACAGGCCATTGAATATTCTAAGCAATATTTAAAACAAAGCATTGATTGGCAAAATAATATTATAGCTAAAATAGAGATAAAAGAAAAGTTAGAAATTCAGCAGGAAGATGTTCAAGGATTTCAGGAATTAGAAAATGAGATTAAAGCTTTTATTGGGAATCAACTTGTTAAAGCATTTTTTACAAAAAACAAACAACAACGAGTGGATAAAATTGAGCAAGTTAAACAAAATATTTTAAATTATATTAAAGATAAGGATATTGTTCAAGGTAATACAGAAGAGGAAATAGAAAGTAAGGTAGACATATTCCTTAGAAAAGAAAAAGATTTTATTTTAAGTCAATTTATTCTTGAACAGGAAAAAAGAGTAGATGGTCGTTCCTTAGATGAAGTTAGAGAATTAGCTTGTGATATTGATATTTTACCACGCACTCATGGTTCAGGATTTTTTAGAAGGGGCGAGACTAGATCTCTGTCTATTTTGACATTAGGATCTCCTTCAGATAAACAGCTTTTAGATGGTATGGAAGTTATTGATCAAAAGCATTTTATTCATCATTATAACTTTCCTCCTTATTCTGTTGGAGAAATCAAGCCAATGAGAGGACCAAAAAGGAGAGATATTGGTCATGGTATGTTAGTAGAAAAAGCTCTTTTGCCAGTTATTCCCTGTGATGAAGTTTTTCCTTATACTATTAGAATAGTTTCTGAAATTTTATCTTCTAATGGTTCCAGTTCTATGGCTTCTATAAGCTCGTCTTCCTTGGCTTTAATGGCTGCTGGAGTACCAATCAAAACTCATGTTGCCGGAATTGCCTTAGGAGTTATAAGAGATAAACAAAATAAAAGTAAATATAAAATTTTAACTGACATTCAAGGACCAGAAGATCATTTTGGAGATATGGATTTTAAGATAGCTGGTACTATTAATGGTATAACAGCAATTCAAATGGATGTAAAAATTGATGGGGTTACTATAGAAATTTTAGAACAAAGTTTAGTCAAAGCTCAAAAGGCTCGTCAGATAATTTTAGCTCAAATGAATAATATAATTTCCTTCCCGCGCAATCAAGTTTCAACCTATGCTCCAAAAATTAATTGTTTTAAAGTTAATCCATCAAAAGTAAAACATATTATTGGTCCTGGTGGGACTATGATTAATGGAATCATTGAAAAGTATAATGTTGAAATAGATCTTGATCATCAAGGAAAGGTCTGTGTGTTATCAGAAGATCAAAACTCTTTAAATCAAGCAGTAGTCGTTATTAAAGATTTAGTAGCTGAAGCAGAAATAGGTAAGATTTATCAGGGGAAAGTAGTAAAAACACTTGATTTTGGTGCTTTTGTTGAAATTTTTCCTGGGCAAGATGGAATGATTCATATTTCTAAATTAAGCCAGAGGAGAGTTAATCGTGTTGAGGATATTGTTAAAGTAGGAGATAGAGTTAAAGTTTTAGTTGAAAAAATTGATGAACAAGGACGAATCAGTTTGTCTTTAAAACAAATTTTGAATTAAGAAAAGGTTGATT
>CAYUUM010000012.1:0-6292 GCA_964447915.1 uncultured Candidatus Saccharibacteria bacterium
TGATTTTTGACTTTTGCATTTATTTGTTTGAAAATTGAAAATTGTAGTATTTATTCCAGATTCTAGATTTCAGATTCTAAATTTATCTATTTTTTTTATATTTATTAAATAATAATATTATTATGGAAGAGCAAATAACTTCGCAGAAAACTACTGCAATAGAGGAAGAAGAGATATCGCAAACATCAGAAAAATTTCAAGCTTTTAAAAAAAAACAGGTTAATATTAGTTCAGTTTCTATTAAGCTTGCTTCTCCAGAAGATATTTTGTCATGGTCTTATGGTGAAGTAACCAGTCCGGAAACTATTAATTATAGAACTCAAAAACCTAAACAAGGAGGACTTTTTTGCCCTAAGATTTTTGGGCCAGAAAAGGATTTTGAATGTCAATGCGGTAAATATAAAAAGATTAAATATAAGGGGATTATTTGCGATAAATGTGGAGTGGAAGTTACAAAATCATCAGTCAGAAGAGAAAGAATGGGGCATATTACTTTAGCTGCCCCTGTTGCTCATCTTTGGTTTTTAAGAAATTCTCCTTCTTATTTATCAGTGATTTTAGATATTCCTCTTAGTAAGCTTGAAGAAGTAATTTATTTTGTTTCTTATATTGTTATTGATGTTGATTATAAAGTTCAAGAAAAATATCTAAATGATATAGAAAAAGCTTATTTAATAAAAAAACAAGAGATAGAAGAGCAAGACAAAGAGCCATTAGAAAAAAAGGCAGAAATAAAGGAAGCTAATAAAATAAAAGAACAACAAAAAAAGGAGATTTTAGAAATTAAGCCGTTATCTGTTTTATCAGAAACTATATTATCTAGTTTATTAGAAAAATATAAAGGGCTTTTTGAATTTGGAATTGGAGCTGAAGCATTAATAAAAATTTTAAAAAAAATTAATTTAGAAGAGGAAATTAAAAAAATAAAACAAAATTTTACTCAAACTTCTTCTTCAATTAGAAAAGATAAACTTTATAAAAGATTAAAAATATTTACCTCCTTATCACAGACAAACTCTCGTCCAGAGTGGATGTTTTTGTCTGTTATTGGCGTTTTGCCATTAGGTTTACGACCAATGGTTCAATTAGATGAAGGAAATTATGCTTCTTCAGATTTAAATGATCTTTATCGAAAAATTATAAATAGAAATAATCGTTTAAAATATCTTTTAGAGATTAAGTCGCCAGAAGTTATTATTAGAAATGAAAAAAGAATGCTTCAAGAGGCTGTTGATGCTTTAATTGACAACAGTAAGAGAAAAGGGCAGAGTATAAAAGCTAGCACTGGAGAAAGAAGACTTTTAAAGTCTTTATCTGATACAATTAAAGGAAAAAAGGGTTATTTCCGTTATAATTTTTTGGGAAAAAGAGTTGATTATTCAGCGCGTTCAGTAATTGTTGCTGGTCCTGCTCTTAAGTTTCACCAGTGTGGATTGCCTAAAACAATGGCTTTAGAAATTTTTAGACCCTTTGTTATTAGCAAGCTTTTAGAAGAAGAAATAGCTTATAGTTTAAAATCAGCTAATTATCTTATTGAAAGCAAAGATAATGAAGTCTGGAGGATTCTGGAACAAGTAGTTAAAGATAAGTATGTATTATTAAATAGAGCTCCAACTTTGCATCGATTAGGAGTTCAGGCCTTTCAACCTATTTTAATAGAAGACAAGGCTATTCAACTTCATCCGTTAACTTGCAGGGCTTTCAATGCTGATTTTGATGGTGATACAATGGCTGTCCATCTTCCTTTATCTATAGAAGCTCAATTAGAAGCTAAACAAAGGATGTCTTCTTTGCTTAATCTTTTAAAGCCCTCAACTGGATTTCCTATTGTTAGCCCAACCATTGATATAGTTTTAGGATGTTATTGGATAACTCAAATAGAAAAACAAACTAAGAATAAGAAGAATAATAAGAAACAGGAAAAGATATTAGCAAGCTTTAAGGATGCTTTATTAGCTTATGAGTTTAAACAAATTGGACTAAGGCAAGTAATTAAAGTTAGGGATAAAAATAAGTTTATTACTACTACTGTTGGTAGAATTATGTTTAATGATTTATTACCTTCAAAGTTTGGTTTTGTTAATCAAGAAGTTGATTTTAAGATGTTAGAAACTATTTGTTCTGAGTTAATTGAGCATTTTTCAAATCCTACAGTATATTTAGATAGAATTAAAAATTTTGGTTTTTATTATGCTAGTATTTCTGGAGTGTCTTGGGGACAAACTGATTTAATTGTACCAAAAGAAAAAAGTAAAATAATTAAAGAGACAGAAAAAAAAGTGAGTAGGATAGAAAAGAGCTATTCTCGTCAAGGATTTTTATCAGAAAAGGAAAAGACAGCTAATGTAATTGAATTTTGGCAAGAAGCAAAAAAAGAAATTGAAAAATTGATTTTTAATGATATGGACAGATATAATAATGTTTCTATTTTCATTCATTCAGGAGCGCGTGGATCATTATCACAATTAATTCAAATGGCTGGAATGAAAGGATTAGTCTCTAACCCTAGAGGTGAAATTATTGAATTTCCTATAAAGAATTCATTTAAACAAGGATTAAGTATTAATGAATATTTTATTTCTACTCATGGGGCTAGGAAAGGAATTGCTGATAAAGCTTTAGCAACGCCAGTTGCTGGATATTTAAGTCGGAAGTTAATTGATGCCACCCATAGTTTGGTAATTAGAGAACATGATTGCAAAACTAAGAATTATTTGGTTTTTTCCAAGGAACAGATTTTGAAACATGGAGGAAGCTTTAAAGAACAGATTTTTGGCAGAGTAATTGCAGAAGACATTAAGATAGGCAGTAAAACAATAATTAAAGCAGGGGATATAATTACTAATAAAATATCAAATATTATTGAAAAAAATAGAAAAATACAAGAAATTAAAGTTAGAACTTGTCTAAAATGTGAAACTTTATATGGAATTTGTCAACAATGTTATGGTATGGATTTAGTAAGAAATAGTATTGTTAAAATAGGAGAAGCAGTAGGAGTTGTCGCTGCTCAATCTATTGGAGAACCAGGAACACAATTAACTATGAGGACTTTTCATAAAGGTGGAGCAGTTGAAAAACAAAGTGATATTATTCAAGGATTACCAAGAATACAGGAGTTATTTGAAGCTAGAACACCCATAGGCAAGGCTTGTATTTCTCATGTTAAAGGAATTGTTAAATCTATTCAAGAAAAAGAAAATTATTTAATTATTACTGTTAGTAATGATGAATATGATCTTATTGAAAAGAAAAAGGGCAATTCATTTGATTTAAAAAATAAAATAAAATCTAAAAAAAATCAATTAGGCAAAGAGGTTGTCTATTCTATCCCTAAAAATACAGAAATATTGGTTAAAGAGCAAGATTCAATTAAAAAGGGACAACAAATATCTGTTGGAGCAATTGATGTTAAAGAGCTTTTTGCTTTAAAAGGAGAAGATCAAACAGCAGATTATATTATTAAAGCTCTTTTAGAGGTTTATACATCACAGGGTATTTCTATTAACAGAAAACATTTAGAAATAGTTGTTAAACAGATGTTTTCACGAGTTTATGTTAATGATGCTGGAGATACTGATTTGATTGTTAAAGAAATCATAGAAAAAGATATTGTTATAGAAAAGAATAGAAAAATCGAAGAACAAGGAGGAAAAAAAGCATCTTATAAAATAATAATTTCAGGAATTACCCAAGTATCTTTAACTACTAATAGTTTTCTTTCAGCAGCTTCTTTTCAAGAAACTTCCAGGGTTCTAGCTAAAGCAGCTGTTATGGGTAAAGAAGATAAACTCAAAGGACTAAAAGAGAGTATTATTATTGGTAAAATGATTCCAGTTGGCACAGGTTTTAGAAAAACAACAAGCAATGAACAACAAACAACAAACAGTAAACAATGAACAATGTATGTTGATATCCGTGCATGTTGTGCATGTTGACATCCGATGTCAATAGCTACAACAATAAAGTATGAAAAAACAAGCTAAAAATAAAAAAAAAGTTTTTAAATTAAGTATTTTTAAAATTGCTCCAGAAATTAAACAAATTATTGTTAGCTTTATTATGTTTTTAATTGCTGCAATTATTGTTTTAAGTTTTTTTGGACAAGCAGGCATTATTGGAAAGGTTTTTCAAAGAATAACAGAAAACTTAATCGGCAACAGTATATTCTTTATTCCTCTATTTTTTATTCTTTTGGGTTTAATTGCTTTAAAGAGTTCATTAAAAAAACACTTATCAGGATTAATTTTAGGAATGCTTTTCTTTGTTAAAGGTTTTTCTGCTATTTTTTATGCTCTTAAAAATGGAGAAATTGCAGGAGGGAGTATTGGTAGTTTTATTTTTATAAACTTAGAGAAAATATTTGATGTTTGGGCTTCTTGGTTTATTATTTTATTCTTAGTTTTAATTGGAATTTTAATAATTTATAAAGATCTTAAATCAGATAAAAGACTTTGTTTGTTAAAAAGGGACAAATCTTGTCCATTGTTAAAATTAATAAAAAAAATCAATCAATTTTTCAAAAAATTTTTTAGTCTTTTTTTGAGTAAAAAAAAATCATCATTAGATGATGAAAAAGAAAAAAAAGAAATAATAGACATAGGCAATGATGATATAATAGAAACAGAGCAGAAAGAAAAAATTTCTGAAACCATTAAAAAAAGTCAAATAAATATCTTACAGGATAGGAATGAAAAAGGAATAGGACCAATATCATTGTTTGCAAAAGAACAACAAACAGATTTATCTACTGATTCTTTTGATTTTAATTTATTTGAAATTGATATTCAAAAACCAGTAGCTCAAGATATTGATAAAAATTTAGATATTATTAAACAGACCTTAAAAAGTTTTTCTATTCCTGTTCAAATGAAAGAGGTTAATATTGGCCCAACTGTTACTCAATATACTTTACAACCATCTCAAGGGATTAAATTATCTAAAATTGCTTCTCTTTCTAATGATTTAGCTTTAGCATTGTCTTCTTTGGCTGTTATAATTGAAGCTCCTATTCCTGGCAGAAATTTAATTGGCATTCAAATACCCAATAAAGATAGGGCTATAGTTAGAATGAGACCTTTGCTTGAATCGCTTTTAACAGAAAATAAAAGTTCTTCTCCTTTAACAATAATCTTAGGTAGGGATGTGGTTGGCAATATTCTATTTTTAGATTTGAAAAAAATGCCTCATTTATTAGTAGCTGGAATGACTGGCTCGGGCAAGACTGTTTGCTTAAATAGTATAGTTTTGAGTTTATTAATTAATAATTCTCCTAATCAATTAAGAATGATTTTAATGGATTTTAAAAGAGTAGAGTTTATAGCTTATAATAACATTCCTCACTTGATTGGCGAAGTGGTTTGTAATATTCACCAAGCTAATAAGACTTTAGATTGGTTGATTAAAGAAATGGAAGACCGTTTTTATCTTCTTCAAAAAATGCAAGTTAAAGATATTGTTTCTTATAATAAAAAAGCCTTGAAACAAAAACTTGAAATTCTGCCTTATATTGTTCTTGTTATTGATGAATTAGCAGATTTAATAATGACTAAAGGTAAAGAAGTAGAAAGTAAAATTGTTCGATTGTGTCAAATGAGTAGAGCAGCTGGAATTCATCTTGTGTTATCTACTCAAAGACCGTCAGTAGAAGTTATTACTGGGTTAATTAAAGCTAATATTGCGGCTAGAATTGCTTTAACTGTTGCTTCTCATATAGATTCACGAACTATTTTAGATTTATCAGGTGCTGAAAGATTATTGGGTAATGGGGATATGCTTTATATTACTCCTCATTTGTTAAAGCCAAAAAGAGCTCAAGGAGTTTATCTCTCTGAAGAGGAAATTAAAAAAGCTACTAATTTTTTAAAAAATATAAAAACATACAAACAAAGTTTTTTATTTGATGATAAAACAGAGAAAGAGGATTATTTAACTGAATCTTTATTGAAAATGTTGGAACAAGAGGAAGAAAAAGAAAAGATTGGAAGCTATATATCAAAGCAACAAGATTCTCTTTATTCAGAAGCAGTTAGTTTGGTTATTAGGTCAAAAAAGGCTTCAGCTTCATTATTGCAAAGACATCTTAGAATTGGATACGCACGAGCCGCTCGCTTAATAGATATGCTAGAACAAGAAGGTATTGTTGGTCCAGGACAAGGGGCAAAACCAAGAAAAGTGTTTGGAAGAGAAAGAGATAATGAAGAGCAATAAAAAGTGCAAAGCATTTTTTAAAACTAAAAAATAAAAACTAAAAAGGCCCCTCCGGGGAGTCGGGGAGTCGCCTTTGGCGACA
>CAYUUM010000013.1:0-2723 GCA_964447915.1 uncultured Candidatus Saccharibacteria bacterium
TGGACTTAAACGATGTTATACATCGTCGGGCGTCCAGCTCCGCTGGACTTAAACGGATGCTTTATGCATTGCAATACGCATCTCATCTATAATAAATTCATCTATAATAAAAAACAGTACCCAATAAAATACTAACGCGTTGTGGTTATATCATGTTCACAATGAAATTTTTTATGAATATCTTTAAGTCGCTTATTAGTAATATGAGTATAAATTTGAGTTGTTGCTATGTTTTGATGTCCTAAAAATTCCTGAACAATCCTTAAGTCAACTCCTTTATTTAATAAATCAGTAGCATATGAATGCCTAATGGTATGTGGAGTAGTTAAAATAGGTAATCCAGCTATAATTGCATATTTTTTAATAATATTTTCTATTGAACGAACAGTTAAGCGTTGATATTTTTTACTATTAACAAATAAAGCTTTATTTTTATCTTTTCTCATTAATAAGTATTTCTTTAAAGATTGAATTGCTCTCTTAGAAAGGTAGGCTGTTCTACTTCGCCCTCCTTTACCTATAACAGTTATTTCTAAATGTTTATTTCCTTTTTTTATTTTTATTTGTTCTCTATTTAATGAAACAAGTTCAGTTGCTCGTAACCCAGTAGAAAATAAAGTTTCTAAAATAGCTTTATCTCTTATTTCAATAAAAGATAATTTTTTTGGAGCTTCCAACAATCTTTGAATTTGCTCATTTGTTAAAAAATGAATTTGCTTTTTTCCCTTATCTCTTGCTAAAACTATCTTATTAGAAGGTAAAGAGGGGATATCTTGATTAATAAAAAAATTTAATAAACAACGGAGAGCTATTAAATAACTGTTTTGAGTAGTTTTTTTTAAATTTTTTTTAGTTGTTGTATAAGAATAACGTGATAAAAAAACTTTATATTTCCAAATATGATCATCAGTTAATTGATTGGGCTTTAATTTTTTTAAATTATTTTTTTCTAACCAAACAAAAAATTTTTCTAAAAATCTTTTATAATTTTCTTGTGTATTAGAAGATAATCCTTTTTCAATTTCTAAATAATCTAAAAAATCATAGATATATTCAGGAATAGATTTAAGTTCTTTTTCTTTGTTCATTTTTTTTGATATTAATGATAGTTAGTATTAATTTGATTAGTTAAACTTCGCTTAATATACATTATGCGAAGTTAAAAATATATCTTTAATTTTATCTTTTACTATCTTCAAAAATCCCTTTTTTTGCTTCTTTCTTAACAATATAATTCCTTGCTCAATTCTTTGAATTGTTTTATCTTTTCCAAAAATATAAGCTATGTCGAATAATGGCGGTGAACTTTTTTCTCCACTTAAACATACTCTTAATGGCCAAAAAACTTTTCCATTATCATCAATTAATTTTGCAAAATCAAGTAAAACTTTTTTTATATTGCTAAGTGTCCAATCAGCATTATTAATTTTAGATAATAAAATTTTTGTTTTAGATAAAATTTCTAAAATTTCTTCTTCTTTGCTATCTTTCCATAACAATAGACTTTTATCATACTCAGAGATTTTTTGAAAGAAAACTCTACCAACCTCATTAATATCAGAAATTTTTTTTAATCTCTCTTTAGAAAGTAAAATTATCTCTTTTAATGAATTAATATCAATTTTTTCATTAGTAAATAAAATTAAAAATTCATTTTCAGTAATTTTTCTGATAGTTTTGATTTTTAATAAATAATTTATACAAGCCTTAATAATTTCTTCGTTTGTCTTTTGTCGCAAATAATACCTATTAAACCAATCTAATTTTTGAATATTACATATCGCCCCTGCTTTTTGTACTTTATTAAGAGAAAAATTTTTTATTAAAGTTTCTATTTTAAAAATTTCTTGGTTATTATCTGGATTCCATCCTAAAAGAGCAATAAAATTAATTAAAGCCTCAGGTTCATATCCTTGAGATCGATAAGCAGAAATATTAATTTGACAATCTCTTTTGCTAAGTTTATTTTTATTTACTCCCAAAAGTAATGGTAAATGTGCATATTGAGGTTGATTTATATTCAAAGCTCTTTGGATAAGAATTTGTTTAGGGGTATTAGAAATATGATCTTCTCCTCTAATAACATGAGTAATTTTCATTTCATAATCATCAATTACCACTGCTAAATTATAAAGAGGATCAGATATTGTTTTTGCGATTACAAAATCCCCCATTAATAAGCTATTAAATTTTATTTTTCCTCTAATTATATCGTTAAAAACAACCTTTTTTTCTTCTACCCTTAATCTAATCGTATATTCTTTTTTATTTTTTAGATAATCTTCGACAATTTCAGGCTTTAATCTATGGCATTGTCCAATATAATGCGGTACTTCTCCCCTACTTAACTGATCCTGTCTAATTCCTTGTATTTGTTCTTTAGAACAAAAACAATAATAACATTTTTTATTTTTAAGAAGTTGTTTAATATAACTTGCATATATTTTTTTTCTTTTGCTCTGAATGTAAACTTCATCATATTGAATTCCCAACCAATTTAAATTATTTATAATATCTTGTTTATATATCTCTTTTGATCTTTGTTCATCTGTATCTTCAATCCTTAATAAAAAATCTCCTTGGTGTCTTTTGCTAAATAAATAATTAAACAAAGCTGTTCGAGCGCTGCCAAAATGAAAAAAACCTGTTGGAGAAGGAGCAAAGCGAACTCTAATTTTATTTACATTTAACAAATTATTTATTTCATTCATATAAACACCTCT
>CAYUUM010000013.1:2823-6190 GCA_964447915.1 uncultured Candidatus Saccharibacteria bacterium
TATCTCTTAACTAAAAGATTAAAAATATTTTCTATTATTATTTCAGTTGCTTTTGGTTGGGCAAACTGCTTAGAATTTTCAGTCATTTCATTCATTTTTTCTTGATCGTTAAACAAATTTCTAATTGTTCCCCATAAGAAATAAGGCAAAAAATTTATTTCTTCAACTACCAAACAAGCTCTTGATCTTTCATAACTATATAAATATGCATTAGTAATTTGATATCTTGATTTAGTATGAAATAAAGGGACAATAATGCTTGGTTTGCCAAATATAGCCATTTCAAATATAGTATTAGCTCCCCCTCTAGTAATAATCAAATCAGCTACAGCATAGGCATAACTTAGGGCTTGTGGATCAAAAGATGGATATAGGTGATAATACTTTTTTACTTCTTCTGGTAAGAATACTTCTGATTCTTTTTGAATACTATAGTAACATTTATCTCCAGATTGATGAATAACTTCAAATTCAGACAATACCTCTGGTAAAATATGTAATACTAAATCATTTATTTTTTCATCTTCCACAGCACGACTACTTTCATTTAAAAATAAAATTACTGGTCGTTTAGAATTTAAAGCAAAGCATTTCCTTAATAATTCTTTTGGCATATCTAAAGATGAACTTTTTATAAATTCATTTCTAATAGGAACGCCAGTAAAAACTATTTTTTTTTCAATTAATTTTTTAATTTTAAAGTATTTTGAAGAGGAAAAAAGGTTTTTTGTTCTTGAATAAGAAATAAAAATTTTAGTAGCTAATTTCCTAACTAGATAATTTGCTCTTGTAGGAATAGCATTTGATTCATGAATAAAAATAGGAATTCTTAAAAACCAAGCAGCAATAACAATAGGTACACTATCATATCCCCCTTTAGTAAAGACTATATTAGGTCTTATTTTTATTAAATGCAAACAAGATTGCAAAAAAGTAAAAGGCAATGCAAAAGGAATTTTAATAAGGACATCTAAAATAGCGCCTATGTTAGTTTCTCCCTCTTCATTAATATAAACATCTTTAACAATAATATTTTTTTGCGAAAAAATTTTGCTATTAAAATCTTGAATACAACCAATATAAAAAAATTTTAATTTTTTTTTTTTAGAATCTGGATTTACCTTATTGTAGATTGCTCTTATTTCATCAACTAAAGCAATAATTGAGAAAACCTCTCCTCTTGTGTTTCCTCCAGTAAAAACAATTTTCATAAAAATTAAATATTTTTTAAATATCTAACTCATTAACTTTTTCAGCATAAATTTGAATAAATCTTTTCCGTGGCAAAGTTACCTTACCCATTAAAGTATCAAAAATATTATCAGCATCTTTGAAATCTTGAATTTCAATTTGTTTCATAATTCTATTTTCAGGATTCATAGTTGTCTCCCAAAGCTGATCTGGATTCATTTCTCCCAATCCTTTATATCGTTGAATATCAATCTTAATAAAATTTTTGTCCTGATTTTGGATTTCTTTTATAATTTTTTGTTTTTCTTCTTCAGTATAAGCATATTTTATCTTTTTATTATATTGAAGCTTGTAGAGAGGTGGTTGAGCAATATATATATATCCTTTTGTAATTAATTCCTGAAAATATCTATAAAACAATGTCAAAATTAAAGTTTTAATGTGATTACCATCAGAATCTGCATCACACATAATAATGATTTTTTTATATTTTATATTTTTAATATCAAAATCATCGCCAATTGATGTTCCTAAAGCTAATATTAAAGATTTTATTTCTTCAAAATTTAATATTTTATCAATCCTTACTCTTTCGACATTTAAAATTTTTCCTTTCAAAGGTAAAATTGCTTGGAATTTGCTATCTCTTGCTTGTTTAGCACTTCCTCCAGCTGAATCTCCTTCAACTATATATAACTCTACTTCATCTGGGTTGGAAGATTGACAATCAGCTAATTTTCCTGGTAATTTTAATCCTTTTAAATTATTCTTAGTAAGAATAATTTCTCTAGCTTTTTGAGCTGCCTTTCGTGCCTTGGAAGTTAAGACAATCTTTTCAAAGATAGCTTTAGCATCTTGAATATTTTTTTCAAAAAAATCAGATAAAGCTTCAAAAACTATAGCATTTACAGTGGCTTTAACCTCTATGTTTCCTAATTTAGCTTTAGTTTGCCCTTCAAATAAAGGGTTTTGTAGTTTAATTGAAACAACAGCAGTTAAACCTTCTCTTATATCATTGCTTATAATATCAAAATTTCCCTTACCATTAACAGCAATCCAATGATTTAATGCTCGTGTTAATCCTGATCTAAACCCTGTCAAATGAGTACCTCCTTGTTGAGTTAATATATTATTAACAAAACTTTCTTCAAAGCACTCATATTCATCAGTATATTGAAGAGCCACTTCAACAAAAATATTATTCTTTTCTTTTTCAATATAAAAAATATTTTTATGGATTGGAGAAGAATGTTGAATTAGATATTTAACATAAGAAATAATCCCCCCTTGAAAATAAAAATTATGACTTATGTTTGATACTGTTCTCCAATCTCTAACAGTAATCTTTACTCCCTTAGTTAAATAAGCTTGCTGCCTGGCTTTATTAAGAATTTTATTATAATTAAAATTAATATCAGAAAAGATTGTTTTGTCTGGTTCAAATATAACCAAAGTTCCTTTCCCATTTTTATCTTTTATTTTATCATTTTCTTGAATTTTTTCCAAAGCTTTACCTCTTGAATATATTTGATAATAAATTTTATGGTTACGCCTAACCTCAACTCGCATCCAACTTGATAAGGCACAAACAGCTGAAATTCCTATTCCATGCAATCCTCCTGTTTTTTTGTAACTTTTTTCACTAAACTTTGCTCCAGAATGCAAAGTGGTTACTACTGTTTCTAATGCTGATTTTTGTGTCTCTGGATGAATGTCAACTGGAATTCCTCGACCATCATCAATAATAGTTATTTTATTTTCAGGCAATAAAATAATTTCTATATTTTTACAATAACCATTAATAGCTTCATCTAAAGCATTATCAAAACACTCCCAAACTAAATGATGTAGACCATCTGAATCTGTTGAACCAATATACATTCCTGGTCGTTTTCGAATTGCATCCAAATCTTTTAAAACTTCAATATCTTTAGCTTGATAACCTTGTTGTTTAACAACTTGCATTGTTGTATCCTGCATTGTTTTACAATAATTTTTTTCTTTTGTAATTTGTTCACAATGATTACTTGTTGTTTTCCCTTTTTGTAACATATTTAAGATTTATTAAAAAACTTTAGATTGTTTTAATTATAACATAAAACTAAGAAAAAAACAAAAAAATAAATCAGGACGAAAAACTAAAAATTAAGAATTATCCTGATTTATTATTGTGCTA
>CAYUUM010000014.1:0-6142 GCA_964447915.1 uncultured Candidatus Saccharibacteria bacterium
TTTAGCCTTTTTACTAAATTTTAACATCAAACACAATTTTGATTTTTTTATTTTATTACGAATTAATAGTAAATAATTAAGGGTATCTATCCACTTTTCCATTCATTCCCAATTTCTGGATACTTTACTAATTTTTGACGAAAGATGTTCTCAATTATTTCCATTCCCTTTTTTGTTTTGGCTTCAAAAACTAAAATCAAAGCAGGTAAATTTGAAGAAGCCCGCACTAATCCCCAACCATCATCAAATTTAACTCGAGCCCCATTAATATCGATTACTCGTTCCGAACCATATTCCGCTTTAAATTCTCTAACTAATTTATTAACTATCTCATATTTTACCTCATCAGGACAAAATACATTCCAAGCAGGAGAAATAATATATTGAGGCGTAGTAAGCATTATCTTAGATAGAGATTTAGTTTCAGCAGATAGATATTCTAAAAGCTTTAAAGAAGAAAAAACAGCATCATCATAACCATAATATCCATGACAATAAAAAATATGCCCGCTTCTCTCACCAGCTAAAGAAGCGCCAACTTCTTTGGCTTTTTGCTTAATATAAGAATGACCCGTTTTCCACATAATTGGAATGCCTCCATATTTTTCAATTTCTTCAGCTAATGCTTGAGAAGATTTAACATCAAAAATAATTTTAGCGTTAGGATTTTCTTTAAGCACTTGACGAGCTAATAAAATCATAAAACGATCTGGCCAAATAACTTCTCCTTTTTCATCAACTACTCCTAATCTATCACCGTCGCCATCATATCCCAAGCCTATATCTGCCTTAACTTCTCGCACCTTAGAACCTAATGCCTCTAATGCTTCTAATGCGGCTGGATTGGGTTCATGATGAGGAAAAGCAAAATCAATATCACAAAATTGCTCAATAACTTGACAACCAGCTTTTCTTAAAATTGATGGAACAATAGGTCCAGCTGTGCCATTACCAGCATTCACCACTACCTTAAGAGATTTTTTCAAATTAACTCTTTTAAGAATAAAATCTGTATAAATATCAAGTATATTCGGTTCAATCTTATTTTTTCCTTGAGCTTGAACAAAATTCTCCCCTTTAATAATTTGGTATAAAGTTTTAATATTTTCTGGCAAAAAAGTAACTCCAAAACCATGACCTAATTTAAATCCAGTCCAACCATTAGGATTATGGCTTGCTGTAATCATCGCTACCCCCTTAATCTTTAAATAATACTGAGCAAAATAAACAATTGGGGTAATAGTTTGTCCAATTTCTTTTATATCAACTCCAGTTGAGATTACCCCCTTAACAAAAGCATCTTTTACTCTCTTAGAATATTCTCTAGCGTCAAACCCAATAACTGTTTCCTGAATATCATATTGTTTTAAAAAAGTTCCAAACCCCTTGCCAATAAATTGAATATTATCTTCATTTAACTCTTCTTTGTCGACTCTTCCTCGAATATCATATTCACGAAACATTGTTCTCTTAAGCTTTGGCATAATAAATTTAAAATAAAATAACTATTCTAAATTATATTAACTTTGATAAAATTTCTTTAATTTAAATAAAACAACAAACTCTATTGTTTTATATTTAGAACAAACAACCAATTTTTTGCTTGACTATGTGCATAGTACTTTGCGCTATTTTTTTTGATTTTTTTGCTCCTTGCTTAAGAATTTCTTCTACAGTTTGGTCGTCAATCGCTTGGTATTTTTTCTGAAAATTTATTAAAAACTGTTTTGTAATTTCTGCTAAATCTTTTTTAAAAACAGCATAGCTTTGCCCTGAATATTTTTTCTCTAAATCATTTATGTCTTTAAATTGACTATTATTTAAACTGTTAGCAATTAAAAAGTAAATCATTAATAAATTAGAAATTCCTGGTTTTTTAATTGGGTCATACTTAATTTTTTGACCTGAGTCAGTCATTGCTTTTTTAATCTTCTGAGCAGCAATTTCTGTATTATCCAACAAGCTAATATAATTATTAAAGCTATTAGTAGATTTATTCATTTTAGAACGAGGATTATCCAAAGCCATAATCCTTGCCGCTCTTGTTTTTTCAATTAAAACTTTTGGTATTACAAATGTCTGTCCAAATAATTGATTAAAATTACGAGCCAACAAACGAGCCATTTCTACATGTTGAACCTGATCTTCTCCTACTGGCACTATTTTAGTTTGATAAAGTAAAATATCAGCAGCCATTAATACTGGATAGTTAAATAATCCTAAATTAATATTCTCTGGTTGGGTCTTTGATTTTTCTTTAAACTGAGTCATTCGTTTCATCTCAGAAAATTTAGCAATACAACTTAATATCCAAGATAATTCAGTATGTTCATAAACATCAGATTGTTTAAAAATAACTGATGTTTTAGGATTAATACCAGCAGCTAAATAAATTTTAGCTGTTTCAATAACTTTTTCTTTCAAAATTTGAGGATTTTGCTCACTAACAAAAGCGTGGTAATCTACTACGCAATAAAAACATTGATACTTTTCTTGCAATTTAATCCAATTGATTATTGCTCCAAAATAATTACCTAAATGAACAACTCCAGTTGGTCTAATACCAGAAAAAACTCGTTCCATAATTATAATTATATTATAACTTATATTATAAAAAACTATAATTTGTTTATAGCCTTAGTTAATCTAGATTTTTTTCGAGCGCTATTATTTTTTTTAATAATTCCCTTTTTAGCCATTTTATCTATTTTTTTATAGACAAAAGGCAACATTTCCTCAGCTTTTTGCTTTTCCTTACTAATAATTAATTTTTTTATTTGCTTAATAGCTTCTTTTGCTTGCCTTTTAACGCGAAGATTAGACGCTCTTCTTTTAATATTTTGACGCAATGCTTTTTTAGCACTTTTTAAATTAGGCATAAAAAAATATTGTTACTTCACAACAATAACTTTGTTGTTCTACAATAAAATAATTAAATTAAAATAAAGTTAATAATTGCAAATATACAAAATATATAGCAATTTTATAAAATAAAAAATGAAAAATTTTATATTTTATTTTAGACGTTTTTTATTTAGTTATATTAAACATAAAAAAGCATAAAAGCACAGCTTTGCTTTTTATTTACTAAAAAACTAAAATAAAAAACAATTAAAATAAGATTAAATAAAAAAATTATTCTGCTGGATTAATTACTCTTCCCATAAATAAAATTATCCCGGTTTCTCTTTCCTGGATTAAAAATATAAACGGATGATCTGCTCGGAACACAGGTATAGGTTCTGGAATTGCTTCTATTCCAAAGATAACTCCTGTCGCGGCAGCGGCTTCAGTGCCTTCTTCATCTACATTAATAAAGGCCTGATGAATAACTGAATGAATATAGAGATCTTTTTCACCGCTAATTCCAGAAAAATCTGCGCCTAAAGGTAGACTCGGAGCGCGAAAAGCAGTTGGCATACCCATTTCTTTTAAATTTTCTTTAAGAAAGTATTTACTATCAAAAGTAAACTTTGGCATAAAAACATCTACTCGTTGTTCTCTTAACTCTTCTCTCCATTGATTTAAATTTTCTACAGTTAGCATCTTTTCTAAAGATTCCAAATCCTCATTCTTAGGAAGAAGAACCAACATAGAAAGATCCTCGCCTTCATAAATCATTTCAAGAATTTGAAGCTTTTCTGTTTCTGCATAATAAAATCTTGCCTCTTCACCTATTCTTCTCATCATCGGCACTCTTACTGTTTGATCTTTGTTTACTCTAAAATCTTCATATTGGGTCTCTTGTTTATCAAATTGGATAGCCCAATTTCCTTTGAAGTAAATAGCATTGGTAATAACAAGACGAGTTAAATCCCCTAAAACACCTTTAGGAATTAAATCTTTTATTCTATCTTTTGTTTTATCCTCTATCCAAGTATTAATCATTTCACGCGCTTCTTCTGCAGCACCTACAAAATCAACATCAGTTGCTTTTCCTAGAAAAAACCTTTCTATTGTTTCAATATATTCATTTAATATCTGATAATCCTTTTGAAGCCAAAGAGCATTAGCAGTATGAAGTTCATGCTTTGCTTCTTCTTTATTTAGTAAATTAATAACTGCGGCAATTGATGATTTACGAATAGTATCATCTTCTGGAAAATGAAACACATTTCTGATCTCCTCTGCTGTTTCACCACGCGCTCCTTCATAGACCATTGCTAAAGCAGTAGAAATGCTATAGGGAGAGAAAAATATATTTTTACCTGCTTCTCTGTTTCTTAAATCAGTATAAAAATCTAAGGCAAATTGATTATTAGCATTAATAACACTGGCAATGCCTTCTTGAGTTGCTCCAGCATCATCTGCTCTTGGCATCACTACTGGTGCTGGCTCTAGCTCTACTGGCATTCTTGTAAATAGAAAAATACCCCCAATAATAACTATTGCACTTAAAATACTTATCATTAAAAATTTTTTATTCATAATTTTAATTTTTTAATAATTATATTAATTCTTATAATACTAATCTTTAAAATTTCATAATAAATTAAAATAGATTAATAATTTTTAGCTAATTATTTATATAAATTAATTATATAACATCGACCTTTTATTTATTCCTTAATAATTAAATTAAAAATAAATTTAAAAAATAAAATATTATTTTGCATTTTGTGCTATTATTTTACATTTTGGGTTTTGTGTTTTACACTTTTATGTGGGCAGGGAGGGATTCGAACCCCCGAAGGCTCACGCCATCTGATTTACAGTCAGACCTCGTTGTCCGCTTGAGTACCTACCCCTGAAGCTTGAAACTTGAAACCTGAAACTTAAAACTATCTTAACAAAAATCCTTTTATTATTCAATGATTTTCTGGTGTTTTTTACGCCATTCAGTAATCTTCTGATGATTTCCAGAAACTAAAACTGATGGCACTTTCCATTCTTTTTGTTTTGATTTGTTAAAAATTTTAGAATCAAAAGGATGAAAAATTTCCGGTCTAGTATATTGTGGATATTCTAAAAACCCTTTTGAATTTCTGCTAATTTGTGAAAACGACTCTTCTATTAATGATTCTGGTTCAATTACTCCTGGAATTATCCTAGTAATTGCATCTACAATAATCATTGCTGCTAATTCACCACCACTTAAAACATAATTTCCAATTGATATCTCTTCATCAACCATATATTGAGAAACTCTTTCATCAACGCCTTCATAACGACCACAAATTAAAATAATTTCTTCAAAATCAAGAAATTGGTTAGCTATTTTTTGATTAAAAGTTTTACCTCGAGGAGAAAGAAGAACTATTTTTCTTTTTTTATTTCTAATCTTATTATTTTGAATAATATAATTCAAACATTTATAAATTGGTTCAAGTTTTAAAATCATTCCTGGTCCTCCTCCATAGGGCTTGTCATCTATGGTTTTATGTTTGTTAGTTGTAAATTTTCTAAGATCAAAAATTTTAATAGTAATTAAAAATTTGTCTTGAGCTCGTTTAATAATAGTTTCTTTAAAATAAGAATCAAAAATATTAGGAAAAATGCTAATAATATTAAAAGTCATCTTGTACAATATTAATTATAAAATAGAAAAACACTAATCATTAAAATAAACAGAATAAAATCAAGGCACAAAATACAGGGTCATTCTTCAGCTATTCCTCATTATTGGGCTGGAGCTCCAAGTATGTGTCTTATCATAGGCACTATTGCCCTGGCAAACAAAACTATTATTAAACCTATAGCTGCATATAACATTATTTTTTTAGCTTGAGCTACTTTTTCTGGTGCTCCTCCTGAAGTCATTAACATAATTCCCCCATATATAAGTATCAAGGGAAGAATTGTGATAAGAATGATATAAATAGCAGAGACTATTCTCTCAAAAAGTTTTCCTAATCCTTGCATCTGAAGAGGATCAGGAATAACAGTTGTCTCATTATCAGTAGCAGTAACAAAAACAGTATCAGCAGCAGAAATGATAAAAGAAGATGAAAAAGAAAGGGGGGCTGAAATATTTATTATAAAAACAAATCCTATTATTAAACTAAAAATAGAGATAAAAAATCTTGTTTTTGATAAACGCCTTGTTTTTTTTGAAAATAAATAAAATTTATTGGTTAATAACAACCAATGAATGAAAAAAAATTTTTTAATAGGTTGGAGCATAAAAAATTAAATTAATAAT
>CAYUUM010000015.1:0-6129 GCA_964447915.1 uncultured Candidatus Saccharibacteria bacterium
TTTTGAATTTATTCATGTAATGTTATTAATCCTATTTTATTTATTTTAATCTCTCTTTGAATTCCTTGTCTAGTTTCTAAGGTAATAATAACTTCATTTCTATCATTAGTAGGAGAAGGGCGATCGCTTATTAAGACAATATTAGGATCAGCAAGCCTAAATATAATTAAGACATTTCCATCAGTAATATTTGTTGTTCCATCTACTTTAATTCTTTCTATAACAAAGGGATCACCTCCTATTTCTGTTATTTTTATTCCTATTTCTTCTCTAGTATCTTTTATTCCATTATTGTTATGGTCAGCAAATAAAATGTAGTGATTATTAAATAAATCAAAAGATATTCCAAAACCGCCTAAAGGAGGAGGAGCCCCTTGTTTTGTCATAGACATCATCATAACCTTATTTAGATCTTTTTTAACTTCTAAAACCATAAAGTCAGCTTCTTGTTCTGGTCTAATTGCTTCTAATCCTCCCATTCCAACGCCTATTATTATAGCGACTACGATTAGAACTGTTAGCATTTCCACAAGAGTAAATCCAGCTTGTCTTTTTTTAAAAAAAAGAAGCTTGAATAAATTTAATTTTTTTATTTTCATAATTGAAATTATTGTGCTTTGATATGTAAGTATTATAGTGTTCCAGTATTATTATTATATCTTATTATTTAATAACATCAAAATAATGCCTGTAATAGAGAATTGTATAAATATATTATATCATTTTTCCAAAATAAAACAATAAGAGTAGTTAAGATTAAAAAAGGAGCAAAAGGGATAGGGCTTTTAAGAGATTTTTTTTTGCTGATTATTAAGACAATACTTACTATAGAGCCGATAAGGCTAGCGCTAAACAAAACAAAGATAATAAAAATAATGTTTTGAGTTATTCCTATTAAAAGACCTAATAAAATTGCTAATTTAACATCACCAAAACCAATCCATTTTCCTTTGGAAGCGATAAAGATTAGACAAAAAAAACTGCTAAGCAGTAAAGCAGCTAAAAATCCTGTTACAAGAATTGATTGCCAATTAAAAGTTATTGCTTGAAAAATTTTAATATCTAATATTATATTAATTAACAAAGCGCTTATGATAGCTATTAAAAGAGGTTTTTGAGGAATGAGTAAGTGTTTAATATCATAGACAGCGATAATTATTAAACAAGCAATAATTATAAAATAGAGCAATAAGAGTACTGCGGCAAGTAAAGGGTAATCAATCCATAATATAGAATCGATTAAATAATGAAACGACAAAACAAATAATAATCCAGCCCCTATTTCTACTAAAGGATATTGAAAAGAAATTGACTTATGACAATAACGACACTTAGCTTTCAAAAGAATAAAACTAATAACTGGAATTAAATCATACCATTTTAATTGATGTTTGCAAATAGGACAAGAAGATCGGGCAAGTAAAAGAATATTTTTTGTCTTATCTTTTTTTGTTTTAGAAATTTTTTTCTGAAAAGCTATACTTTCCCTACTATATAGCCTATGGATTACAGCATTTATAAAGCTACCAATGATTAAACCTAAAATAAAAATTATTCCTATAATATAATAATGAAACATATAAAAATTTTAATAATATATAATTTATGATATAATAAATTTACGATATAACTTCGTGCTGAGCAAGGTCAGACCTCGCTCAGATTTTACTCAGTTTATTTTTTTGTTTTATGATAACGTATAATGAGTTAGAAAAAGGAGATAAAATTATCTATAAAAATCATTGTTGTGAAATAATCTCTCTTTCGCGAATGTTTAAAGGTAGAGGGCAATCTGTGTTGCAAGTTAAATTAAAAGATTTAATTAATGGTAGTTTGATTTCTACTACTTTTCATCCTAGTGATAAATTTAGAGAACCTGAAATTAAAAAAATAAGCTTGCGATATATTTATACTCATCAAGGAAAATTTGTTTTTTCTGATATGAAAGATGTTTCTAAGAGATTTCAGATTGATGATAAAAAGTTTTCTATGTCAACAATAAATCGGATAAAAAATTTTTTAAAACCCAATGATATTGCATTTGGTATTTTTTTTAAAGAAAAGTTAATTAACATTATTCCCAATGTTAAAGTAGTATTAAGAGTAATTAAAGCTTTGCCTAAAATTAAGGGTGAGAGAGCAGAAGCTGGAAAAAAAACAGTAACTTTGGAAACAGGATTAAAAATAAAAGTTCCTCTATTTATTGAACAAAATGATTTAATTGAAATTAATACTGAGCAAAATAAATATGTTCGAAGAATCACTTTGTGAAGACATTTCTTTATTTTTTTTATCTTATTTTTGTGATTCTTGTGGTAATGCTCCTAAAATTTTTAAAGCTGTTTCACATTTATTTAAAATTTTTTTGGTCTTTTTTCTATCAAGAAAATAATTCATATCATTACTAATGTTTTCTTTAAGTTCAGATAATTCTTTAATAAAAGAATCATCAATAGAATATTGTTTAATAATTTTTTTCTTTTCTTTTTCTAAATCTTTAGTTAAAGGATTAGCCATTTTCTGGAGAACAGATGATAAAAAATTTTCAGCTTCAATTATAGCTAATTTATAACTATGCTCTTCTTTTAAAGATAATCTTTTGGTGATTTGAGCCCATTCATTGTTTTTTTGATCTTGAAATATAATGAAATTTTTTCTAGCTCTTTTTAAATCTTTAGCCCAAAGAATAGAAATTAAACTAGATTTTCTTAAGGCATAAATTATAACACTTATAAAAAAAATAAGTAGAATTATAAGAAATATTCTTATAATAAACCAACTAATATTCCAAATTTCTATTAAATCTTTATCAAAAAAGTTTTGTTCAACAAAATTTTCTATATTCATATGAAAGAAGATGGTTCATAAATAGGTTATATGTAACTGCTAATCATATTGGTAACAATAAAAAATTTAAAATGTAAAAATAAATCTAGAATTTGGAATTTGGAATCTGGAAAAAATTTATAAAGTAAATTTTTAATGTTTTGAATTTTGGTTCTTTGAATTTGTAATTTATTTGTAATTTGTAATTTTGAATTTGGAATTTATAGCTTGTGATTTGTGATTTTTTACTATATTCTAGATTCTAGATTCTAAATTATAGATTCAAGACTTATTTAACTTACCCAATATTTTTGCTTAGTCATTTGATCGTTCTTGATTTCTATATTTTCTATTTTTTGTTTAGCTTGTTTATATAAATCTTCTAAATTTTGCTTTTTTAATTGCCCAAGTTCTTTAACTCTTGATTCTAAGAAATGTTTTTTGTTTTTTTCAGGATGATTTAAAATTTCTTCTAATAGAATAAATAAAATATATCCTACTTTAGGTTCAGGATTAATATTCAAAATTTGCATTACTTTATTACCATTAATTTTTAATTTTTTTACAGATAAAGGATCTTGAGAAAGTTTTTCAATAACATATCGTAAGTGACGAAGTTTGTAGGGTTCAGCTTTTGGCACCCCTGATCCAATTCGGTCAGACATTCTGACTTGTAATAAATCATTCATATTTTCATATCCTACTTTTCTAATTAAGCGTCGTACTGATGCATAGCCAACCTCGCCTACATTATAATAAAAAAGATGATACCTTACTAATTTAGTTATTTTATTAACTTGTTTTTTAGGAAATTTTAAGCGGGTCAAAATTTTATGAGTCATATTAGCGCCTACTACTTCATGATTATAAAATGTAGAGTTACGGCCATCACCTTTTTTTGTCCGAGGTTTAGCAATATCATGCAATAAAGCAGCAATTCTAACATCTTGATTAAAACCTTGTTCAGCAGCATACTTTAAGGAATATAGTCCATGTTTATAAACTGTATATTGATGATGTTCATTTTGTTCTACACCTACTCCTTCTAAAATTTCTGGAATAATATGTTTTAATAAGTTAAGCTTTTTTAACAATTCTATTCCATTAGCTGCATTAAAAGAATTAATAATTTTAATAAACTCGTCTCTAATTCTTTCTTGAGAAATATTTTGAAGTAAATCAGAGTTATTTTTAATAGCATTAAATGTCTTTTCTTCAATTTCAAAATTTAGACAAACAGCAAATCTTACTGCTCTTAAAAGCCTTAAAGCATCTTCTTTAAAGCGCTTATCAGGATTACCAACAGCCCGGATAATTTTATTTTTTAAATCTTGTTGTCCTTTAAATAAATCAATAATTTTGTATCTATTTTTTTGTTTGCTTTTAATAGAATAGCTTTTGTCTTCTGTTAAAGCAATAGCATTAATAGTAAAATCTCTTCTTTCTAAATCTTGATTAATGGTTTCTACCCATTCAACTGAGCAAGGACGACGTTGGTCTAAATATTCATTTTCTTTGCGAAAAGGAGTAATTTCCACTATTTCCAAAGTTTTATCAGAACTATTAGTAAGAATTCCTACAGTGCCTAATTCATTATCTAAAAAAGTTTTAGGAAAAATTTTTCTAATTTGTTGTGGTTGAGCATTAGTAGTGATATCCCAATCTTTAGGTTTTTTTTCTAAGATTAAATCACGCACGCATCCGCCAACAATATAGGCTTTAAATTTGTTTTTTTTTAAATGATTAAGAATAAATTTAATTTCCTCAGGAATAATCATAATTTAGGAAGACTAAGTATTATATAATTACAAATTAACTTAAATTTTGCTATATATCTTTATATGCTATTAAAAAATAAAATTACAGAGCTATGTCGGACCTAGCTTTAGTTAGATTCTATCCTATTTATAATATCTAATATCTAATATCCAGGATTATTGTAGTCAAATGAATATTAAATTTTGCTATATATTTTTATATGCTATAATATAGTATAGTATAGCAAAGTTTTTTAAAAAATAAAATATTAATTTATCCTGTTAAATAATTTTGCCTTTGGCAAAATTGTCGTTAAGCAGCATTTAATAGGGTAAAAAAAAGAAATGTTTTTTATTATTAATCAAAATGCTAAATTAAATAAAGCTGATTTAATTTTTAAAAATAAAATTAAGCCTTTGCTCAAGAAGAGGAGAGTCTGTTTTGATTTTATTACTACTAAAACTTTTGGAGAAACTATTTTTCAAACTAAAAAAGCAGTTAAAAAACACAAAACAATTGTTGCTTGTGGGGGAGATGGAACAATAAACGCGGTTGCTCAAGGAATTTTAAATACTAAAGCTGTTATGGGAGTTTTGCCTTTAGGAAGCGCTAATAATTTTGCTTTTCAATCTTTAAATATTCCAATAAACTTAAAAAAAGCTTTAAAAGTACTTTTAGCAAGAAAAATTATCAAGATAGATATTGGAAAAATTAATAAAGCAATTTTTTTAAATGTAGTTGGAGTTGGCATAAGCGGACAAGTAGCGTTTCTTGGCCATAAGCATTGGATTTATCGTTTTATTCCTTCACCAGAATTACGCTATGGTTTGCCTTTATTGGAAAAATTATGTTTATTTAAACCGTTTGATTTAACACTTAAAGTAAATTTTAAATTAGTATTTCAAGGAAAATCAATTCTGACAACAATTTGTAATGGAAAGGGAGATGGGAAATACTTTGCCTATAATTATAAAGCAAGTTTGCAAGATAATAATTTAAAGATAATGATAGTTGAAGATATTCCTCCTTTAGAGCGGATTGATCTTTTATCTAAAATTTTAATTAATAAAATTAGTAAAATAAAGAATGTTAAAAAAGTTCATTTTTTTCAAGGCTCTCAAATTCATTTTAATTTTAAAAAAAATACACAAACTCCTTTCCCCTTTTTTCAGATTGACGGAGAGCCAATAGAATTAGGCAGAAATCATTTTTATCATAATATATTTTTAACAAACAAAGATGCTAACAAAACAAATATATTTGATATCAAAGTTTTGCCTCAAATTTTGCCTGTTATTGTTGGGGATAATAAAACTGCTTGTGATTTTAAAAAATGATTTTGAGAAAGTTTTTAATTTTTAATGCTAATTTCTTTGATTTATAATAATTTTTTATATATTTTATATTTGTAACAAATTTAAGAAAAGCACTTGTAGCTCAACTGGATAGAGCGCTTGTCTTCGGAACAAGAGGTTGTGGGTTCGAGTCCTACCAAGTGCGCTAAAAACTTTTTGTAAAAAAATCTGAGATAGAGTATCGGTAAAA
>CAYUUM010000016.1:0-6094 GCA_964447915.1 uncultured Candidatus Saccharibacteria bacterium
TATGTTAAAAGATTATACTATTGTTGAACTTCATAACTTACTTAAGGAAAAAAAAATTTCATGCACAGAAGTTGTTAAAAATTATTTAGCAAAAATTAATGACATAGATAAAGATATTAATGCCTATTTAACTCTTTTTTCAAAATTTGCTCTTTCTCAAGCTAAAATAGTTGATCAAAAAATTAAAAAAAAAGAAAAAATATCTCTTTTATCTGGGATTCCTTTAGCAGTTAAAGATAATATTTTGATTCAAAATCATAAATGTACAGCTGGTTCTAAAATGTTAGAAGATTATAGAGCCCCTTATGATGCTTCAGTAATTAAAAAATTAAAAAAAAGCCAGGCAATATTTTTAGGAAAAACTAATTTAGATGAATTTGCCTTAGGTTCTTCTACTGAAAATTCTGCTTTTTTTTCAACAAAAAACCCCTATAATTTAAAATATGTTCCCGGAGGATCTTCGGGTGGATCAGCAGCTGCTGTAGCCAGTAATCAATGTGTCTATGCTTTAGGAAGTGATACTGGAGGATCAGTTAGGCAACCAGCTAGTTTTTGTGGCATTGTTGGATTAAAACCAACCTATGGTAGTGTTTCTCGTTATGGACTATTTGCTGCTGCTTGTTCCTTTGATCAAATTGGTATTTTTACTAAAACAGTTGAAGATTGTAAAATAGTTTTTGACATAATAAAGGGACAAGATAGAATGGATTCCACTAGTATTGAAATATCAAAAATTCAAAATCAAAAATTCAAAATTCAAGATTTAGTAATTGGTGTTCCTAAAGAATATTTTGGCAAAGGAATCAACAATGAGGTAAAGGAAGCTGTTAAAAAAACCATTAAGGCAATAGAGAAATTAGGAGCTCAAATAGAAATAATAAATATGCCTCATACCCAATACGCCTTAGCAACTTATTATATAATCATGCCAGCTGAAGTATCTTCTAATTTAGCTAGATACGATGGTATTAGATACGGCAAAAACATCAACAATCAAAAACTGAAAAACTTTAATCTCCAAGAAAGTTATTCTTATTTAAGAAAAAGTAATTTTGGCCCAGAAGTAAAAAGACGAATAATTTTAGGAACTTATGTTTTATCTGCTGGTTATTATAAAGCTTATTATCTTAAAGCTCAAAAAGCAAGAATGCTAATTCAAAAAAATATTCAAGATATTTTTAAAAAAATTGACTTAATTTTAACGCCAACAACCCCTACTCCAGCTTTTAAAATTAATGAAAAAATCCATGATCCTCTAACTATGTATTTAAGTGATGCTTATACAGTAACAGCTAATATAACTGGTGTCCCTGCTATTTCTATTCCTTGTGGTAAAAGTAAAAATAAACTTCCAATTGGCATTCAGATTATGGCTGATTATTTCCAAGAAGAAAAAATCTTTTTTCTTGGAAAAATAATTAAAAAAATAGATAAAAACAAAAAATAAATAACTAATAGTTTTTATGAAAGTCAAGATAGAAAAAATAAAAAATTCAGAGATTCAAATTATCTGTGAAATTCCTAAACAAACCTTCTCTAAATATTATGAAAAGACCTTATTGTCATTAACTAAAAAATCTGATATTCCTGGTTTTAGAAAAGGAAATGCCCCTAAAAATATTATAGAAAAAAATATTAGCATAGAAGCAATATTATACAAAACAGCTAATTTAGTTATCACTGAAAGCTATTCTAAAATAATCTCAGAAAATAAATTAGAATTAATTGGACAACCTAAAATTGAAATTATTAAAATCGCTAAAAATAACGATTTTAAATTTAAAATTCAAGCTTTTCTTGCTCCAGAAATTGAATTACCTGATTATAAAAAAATTGCTCTAAAAATAAAATCAGAAAAAGAATCTCTTAATCAAATAAAAATTAAACAAGAGGTTGAAGAAGCTATCTTATTTTTACAAAAATCTAAAGCGTCTCGTATTGCTAAAAATAATCCTGCTGAGCTAAATGATTGGGTGGAAATCTCTTTCTCTTCTCCTAATATTAATAATAATAAAATAGAAAAACAACAATTTATTTTAGGGCAAGGACATTTTATCCCAGGATTTGAAGAACAAATAAAAGGAATGAAGACTGGAGAAACAAAAAGTTTTTCAATAAAATTTCCTCAAAATCATCCTGAACAAACACTAACTAATAAAAAAATATCATTTAACTTAAAACTTGAAGGAGTTTATTCTTTAAAATTACCTATTCTTAATGATAATTTTGCTAAAGACTTAGGAGAATTTACAAATCTAGAAGATCTTAAAACAGATATTAAAAATAAAATTATCCAAGAAAAAAAACAAGTAATTAGACAAAATAAGGAAGATAAACTATTGAAAAACATTATTAAAGATGCTATAATTAACATACCAAAAGAAATATTAGAGCAAGAAAAAAATAATCTATTAAATGAATCTAAGGAAAAGATTAAAAATCATTTTAAAATTAACCTAAGCAAATACTTGGAACAAATAAAAAAAACAGAGAAAGAATTTGAAGCTTTACATTACCAAAAAGCAGAAGCAAATCTTAAAATCTTTTTTACTTTATATGAAATTGCCAAAAAAGAAAAAATAATATTGACTAATAAAGAAATAAAGGATAAAATAGAAGAGATAAAAAAACAAATTAATTTTTTTAATAAACAAAATGCATTGCTTAATAACAAAAAAATTCAACAAGATAGCATTGAAAATTTACGTTCACAAGCTAAAACTATTTTAATCCAAGAAAAAATTTTTAATTTATTACTTTGACAAATACTAAATATATGAATTTAATACCAATGGTAATTGAAACAAGTAAATACGGAGAAAGAGCCTATGATATTTATTCTAAACTTTTAAAAGAAAGAATAATATTTATCGGTGGAGTTATTGATGGTGGCCTATCTAATTCAGTTATTGCCCAAATCCTATTCTTAGAATCTGAAGATCCTAAAAAAAATATCGAAATTTACATTAATTCACCAGGCGGTACATTGGTGGGGAGCTTAGCTATTTATGACACTATGCAATATGTCAAATGCGATATTTCTACTATCTGTGTTGGAATGGCTGCATCAGCAGCTGCTGTCTTATTAGCAGGAGGAACAAAAAACAAGCGTCTCTCTTTACCCAACGCTGTTATTATGCTTCACCAACCTTTAGGAGGAGTAAGTGGGCAAGCAACTGATATTCAAATTACTGCTGAACATATAATTAAAATGAAAGAAAAAGTAAATAAAATTTTAGCTAAGCATACCAAACAAAAATTAGAAAAAATTACTAGAGACACTGATCGTGATTTTTATCTATCACCCAAGGAAGCACAAAAATATGGTATTATTGATAAAATCATAAATAATTAAATAGCTTTATTATTTATACTAATGGTAATTAAATTCTCAAAATAGAGAAGTATTTCTTATTCGCGTCCGTAGCTCAATCGGCAGAGCAGGGGCCTCTTAAGCCCAAGGTTATAGGTTCGATTCCTATCGGACGTATTAATAATCTATATATTATACTTAACATTAAACTTAACCTTTGCCATCCATTAATCATTATTTCCATTAATTGTATATCTTTACTTTTGTTTGAAATATTAATAATAAATAATATTACTAAATAAAGTATTAATGACATTAGAACAATTATTTTTGATTGCTCTTTAAAAATTTGGATTACTAAAAGTTAAGTTTAAAAATAAATTATGAATCATACATTTATTTTTATTGTCTTTGGACTTTTAATCATTAGTTTTATAGTAATTTTTTATTTTTTATCAAATAATTTTAAAAAAAAATTAAAGGAAAAAGAAAAACATTTAGAAGAAAAAAAATCTGAAGCTATATTAAAACAAAAGAGAATTTTTTTAGAAACTGAAGAAAAAATTAAAAATAAAGTAAATCAAGCTGAAGAACAAATAGCAAAACAAAGGAAGGAAATCCTTGAACTACAGAGATTAATTTTAAAAAGAGAAAAAAACTTAGATAAAAGAGAAGAAAATTTGGAAAAAAGAATTAAAAAATTACAAAATGTTAAAGCAGAATTTAAAAACCTAGAAAAAGATATTAAAAAAAAACTTGAAGAAATATCTGGATTATCAAAACAAAAAGCTGAAAAAAAACTTTTAGATATAATAGAAAATGAATCTCAATCAATTCTTTTGGAAAGAATGAAAAAATTAGAAAAAGACAATGATGAGGAATTATCTAAAAAAGCTCAGGAAATCTTAGCCTCTGTTATTCAAAGATGTTCTGTCTCTCAATCACAAGAATTATCCACTACTATTATTAATTTACCGAACGAAGAAATAAAAGGAAGAATTATTGGAAAAGAAGGAAGAAACATTAGGTCTTTAGAAAGATTAACAGGAGTAGAACTTATTATTGACGAAACCCCAGATTTTATTACTATTTCTGGATTTGATCCTATCCGTCGCCAGATAGCTAAAATAGCATTAGAAAAACTAATTAAAGATGGTAGAATTCAACCAACAAAAATTGAAGAAGCAGTAATTTCAGCTCAAAAAACAATTACAGAAAAAATTAAAGAAATTGGTAACACTACTGTCTATGATTTAGGAATTATCAACTTGCATCCTAAGCTTGTTCAATTATTAGGTAGACTTTATTTTCGCACCAGCTATGGACAAAATATCTTAACTCATTCAATCGAAGTTAGTTATCTATCTCGAGGTCTAGCTGAAGAATTAGGAATAAATTCAAAAATTGCTCAAAAAGCAGGTCTCCTACATGATATTGGAAAGGGGGTAGATATTCAGATAGAAGGATCTCATGTAGAAATTGGCATTAAAATTTTAGAAAAATATAATGTAGAAAAAGAAGTCATCACAGCAATGAAATCTCATCATGAGGAATATCCATATGAAAGCCTAGAAGCCGTTATAATTCAAACAGCTGATGCTATTTCAAGTAGTAGACCAGGAGCGCGAAAAGATAACTTAGAAAACTATTTAAAAAGATTAAAAGAGTTGGAAAATATTGCAATAAGCTTTAAAGGAGTAGAAAAGGCTTACGCTATTCAAGCAGGAAGAGAAATAAGGGTCTTTGTAAAAGCTGAAATAGTCAAAGATTATTTAATGAAAAAATTAGCCAAAGACATTGCAACTAAAATTCAAGAAGAAATAAATTATCCAGGAGAAATTAAGGTTAATTTAATTAGAGAGACTAGAACAGTAGAGTATGCTAGATAATAAACATCAACTATTGCTCTGTTAAAATTAATCAAATGCTATTTATCTTTTTCAATCCAATTTTGAAAACTTTATCTCCTGATAGTAAACATTGACATTTATAACTTTATATGCTATATTTCTATGCAGTATCGCAATAAAGTCTTATTTTGTTATTATTTAGTTTATATAAAAAGAAAGTTTTTGTATATGTATAGATAGAGAAAATATTAATTTGAAAATAAAATATTTAATCAATCTATATAAAGCAATAAAGGTCGAAAAACATATATTCAATAAATTAATAAAAAAATTATGACAAAAACTGATTTAATAAATTCTTTAGCTGAAAATTTTGATATAACCAAAAAAGATGCTGGTCTTTTTCTAAATGCTATCTTAACAGAAATCACTGATACTTTAAGCGCAGGTGAAGATGTTATTTTAACTGGATTCGGAAGCTTTAAAGTAGTGGAAAGAGCAGCCAGAACTGGAGTTAATCCCCAAACAGGAGCAAAAATTGAAATTCCAGCTACTAAGGTTCCAAGATTTAAAGCTAGTAAAAAATTAAAAGAAATTGTTAAATAATTTTTAATAATTATATTCTTAAATAAAACAAAAAAACCACTTATTATATTAATAAAGTGGTTTTTTTGTTACGATATTTTAATATTAAAAAAGCGGGTAAGGAGAGTCGAACCCCTATCCTCAGCTTGGAAGGCTGATATAATAGCCATTATACGATACCCGCAATAGTTGTTTTTTTTTATAAATAAGATATAATATAAACAAAGTTCATTGCTTTATAAGAAATTATATTATATAATAAATAAAAAAGCAAATATTATTATTACGATGCCGTAATTACGATGTTGTCAAACATCGTTTATTACGATGCTGTAATTACGATGTT